>NZ_JBHYVA010001060.1:0-1755 GCF_042750055.1 Streptomyces sp. NPDC059456 | reverse complement strand
TTTTTTTTATACCCCCCCCCCCCCATTCACCTCCCCCCCCCCGGGGGGGGCGGGCCCGGGGCCCGGGGCCCCCCGGGGGGGCGCCGCCCCCACGCCGCGCGGCCGCGTGCGTTGCGCCACGTCCCCGGTTTCACACCGCCCTACCGGTCCTGGGAGAGCCGCACGAGCTCGGCGAACGAACCGTCCAGCCGCACGAGTTCCTCGTAGGTGCCCTGTTCGGTGATCCGGCCGGCGTCCAGGACGACGATCCGGTCGGCGAGCCGGCAGTTCTCCATGCGGTGGGTGACGATCACCGTGATCCGGTCGTCCTTCATCTCCCGCAGCCCGGAGAAGACCATGTGCTCGCCCCGCGGGTCCATCGCCGAGGTGGGCTCGTCCATGACCAGGAGCGCGGGCCGCCGGTGGAAGGCCCGCCCGCAGGCCAGGCGCTGCCACTGGCCCCCGGACGGCTCGTGGCCGCCCCACAGGGAGCGGGCCAGCAGGGTGTCCAGCCCGTTGGGGAACTCCTCGACGGCCTCCTTCATGCCCACGGCGGCCAGGGCCTCCCAGACGGCCTCCTCACCGCGCGCGTCGGGCTGGCCGAGGGTGATGTTCTCGCGGGTCGAGAAGGGCCAGTACCCGTACGACTGGGTGACCAGCCCGACGTGGGTCCAGGCCGAACGCTGGTCGGCGTCGGAGGTCGGCACGCCGTCCCAGGAGACGCTGCCCGCCGTCGGGGCCGTCAGCGCCGTCAGGAGCCGGATGAAGGTGGACTTGCCGGCGCCGTTCTCCCCGACGAGCGCGACCACCTCCCCGCGGTTCAGGGTGAGGTCCACCGGGCCGAGCGCCGGGGTGTCCTTGCCGGGATAGGTGTACGAGGCCCCCTCCATCCGGATCTTCTGCGGAGCCTCCAGCACCTGGGCCCCGCGCGGTACGGACAGCTCGGCGGACTCCGCGATGAAGGCGGCGTAGTCGCCGAGGTAGAGCGCGTGCTGGAACATGGCCGCCCCGTACACGACGAGCTGCGACAGGGCCGCCGTGGACGTCCGCATCGCGACGATGGCGGTGCCGGCCGCGCCCACGGCCATGTAGCCGCCGACCACCAGGGCGCCGAGTGACAGCCAGGTCAGGGCGATGAACAGGCCCGACACGGCGGCCGCGGTCAGGTACACCGCCAGGTACCGGGGGGCGGAGCCGACCATCTTGGCGTCGATCCGCCGGCAGACGGCGGCGTACCAGTGGTGGGCGTAGGTGCGCATGCTGTTGCCGCGGAGCTCGTCGGCCAGCTTGGGGGTCGTGAGGTGCCAGCGCATCATGTGGCGGATGTTGCGCGAGGCGATCGTCTCGTTGTGGAGGCGGTAGTCGAGACGGGCGGCGAAGACCGAGCCCAGGCCCCGGGGGATCACCGACAGCAGCAGGAGCGGCAGGAGCAGCGGGTGCACCAGGGACAGCACCGACGCCACGGCGACCATGTCGATGAGGCCGCCGGTGAAGCCGAGCGCATCCTGCAGCAGCATGGCGGAACGGGCCGATCCCGTCTCCGCCCCCTCGGAGCGCTCGGTGAAGTCGGGGGCGTCGTAGGCGGCCAGTTCGACGTCCATGTGCGCGTCGACCATGGCCAGGTCGGCGATCGTGGACATGCCCGGGTTCAGGCGCCGGGCGGCACTGCCGGCGGCGATGGAGGCCAGCGCCCCCAGGGCCGTCATGGTCGCCGCGGCGACCAGGGGCCAGCCGGCCCCGGCGAATCGGTGCTCGGGGCGGGCGCCGGCGGGGAGC
>NZ_JBHYVA010001059.1:0-1761 GCF_042750055.1 Streptomyces sp. NPDC059456 | reverse complement strand
GGTTGGACCCCCCCCCGGCGGGGCCCCGCACCCCGGTGGGGGCCGGGGGGGGTGCGGGAGGCGGCGCCGCGGGCGGGGACGACCCGCGCGGTCCAGAGGGCGAAGATCAGGGTGCCGAGGCCGTCGCCGACGAAGAGCCAGTCGTAGGAGAGCCCGGTCGCGATCAGGGCCCCGAGGGGCGGGCCGAGGGTGAAGCCGCCGTTGGAGACGCAGCGGACGACCGCGAAGGCCTGCCGGCGGGCCCCCTCGGGAACGGTGACGGCGACCAGCGCCGAGTTGGCGGCGCGGACCACGCCGGAGGCGTACTGGGCCAGTGGCAGGGCCGCGTAGAGCCCGGCGGTGGGCAGCAGCGGGAAGGACATCAGGGCGAGGCCGCCGGCGGTGGAGGCGGCGAGCAGCACCCGGCGGTGGCCGAAGCGGTCGCCGTACCAGCCGCCGGTGAAGTTCCCGGCGACGAGGCCGACGCCGCCGATGCCGGTGACCAGGCCCGCCTGGGCGGTACCGAGGCCGCGCGGGCCGGTCAGGTACAGGAAGACGAAGACGAACGTGAAGCTGACGACGGCGTTGACGAACACCCCGGCCGCCAGCAGCCACACCACTCTGGGCACGTCCTTGAGGCCCTGCACCACGCCGCCCACTCCCCCCGCGGATTCCCCGGAAGCTCGGTAAGTTCCCTTTGGGAACGGACTATGTCAGCATGACAGCCTTGGGTCAACGGACAAAGGAGTGCCCATGGCCCAGCGCACACACCTCGACGACGCGGACTGCGCCATCGCCCAGGCCCTCGACGTGGTCGGCGACTGGTGGACGCTGCTGATCGTGCGCGACGCGGCGCGCGGCGTGCACCGCTTCGACGCGTTCCAGCGCGAGCTGGGCATGTCCCGCAAGGTGCTGGCCGAGCGGCTGAAGCTGCTGGTCGAAGCCGGGGTGCTGACGCGCGAGCCGTACCAGGAGCGTCCGGTACGGCACGAGTACCGGCTGACCCCGCGCGGGCGGGGGCTGCTGCCGGTCCTGGTGGCCCTCCAGGACTGGGGAGACACCTGGGTCCTGGGAGAGGGAGAGATGACGGCGACGACACAGGAGTCCTCTCGGGAGGCGGAGCGGGTGCACGCGCTGCGCGGGACGCGACTGCCGGAGCTGGCGCTTCCGGACCGGTTCGGGGAGGTCCGGGATCCCGTCGCGGACACGCCGTTCACGGTCCTGTACTGCTTCCCCGGCGCGTACGCCCGGGCCGAGTCCTACCCGCCGGGATGGGCGGGGATCCCGGGGGCGAAGGGCTGCACGTTCGAGTCGTGCACGTACCGGGACCAGCTGGCGGAGTTCACGGCGGCGGGGGCGACGGTGCACGGGGTGTCGACCCAGCGGCCCGACGAGCAGCGGGAGTTCGCCGAAGCGGAGGGGCTGCGGTTCCCGCTCCTCTCGGACGCGGACCTCACGCTGACGGCCGCGCTGCGGCTGCCGACGTTCCGGGCGGCGGGGGTGAGCCGGCTGAAGCGGCTGACGCTGGTGGTGGACCGGGAACGCACCGTGCGCGAGGTGATCTACCCGATCCGGGACATCGAGGCGAGCGTCACGACGGCCCTCACCGCGGTCCGCGCAAACACCTGACCTCCCTCCGCCCCGGCGCGGCCGATGGGTCCGGGCGGCGCAGGCGGGGCGGCGCAGGCAAGGGCGGGTTGCGCGAGGCGACCTGCACTTCGTCGGGGTTGTCCACAATGCCCTTTACGAGGTGCTCAAGAGCCTCCTCGAGCATGCTCAGGC
>NZ_JBHYVA010001058.1:0-1771 GCF_042750055.1 Streptomyces sp. NPDC059456 | reverse complement strand
GGGGCCCGTGGGGCCCCCGCCCGCGCGCGGGGGGCGGGCGCGCGGCGGGGGCCCCCCCCCCGCGTCCCCAAACCTACTGGGACACCAGGGGTTTCGCGTCGCGCGCCAGTGCGGTGAGCCTCGAGATGGCCCGGAAGTACTTCTTGCGGTAGCCGCCGTTCAGCATTTCTTCACTGAACAGGCGGTCGAACGGCACTCCGGACGCCAGGACCGGTATCTCACGGTCGTACAGCCGGTCCGCGAGGACCACGAGCCGCAGCGCCGTCGACTGGTCCGGGACCGGGCCGACGTCGGTCAGGCAGACCGCCGATATTCCGTCGGTGAGGGCGCCGTACCGGCTGGGGTGGACCCGGGCCAGGTGCTCCAGCAGGCCGGGGAAGTCGTCCAGGCTCGCGCCTTCGGTCGCGTACGCGGCCTTGGTGACCTGCTCGTCCGTGAACGGTGCGGGCGCCTCCGGCAGGCCGCGGTGGCGGTAGTCCTGGCCGTCGATGCGCAGCGGGCGGAAGTGCGCCGACAGGCCCTGGATCTCGCGCAGGAAGTCCGCGGCGGCGAAGCGGCCCTCGCCGAGCTTGCCGGGCAGGGTGTTGGAGGTGGCGGCGAGCGCCACGCCCTGCTCGACCAGGCGGCTGAGCAGGGAGGACACGAGCACGGTGTCGCCCGGGTCGTCCAGTTCGAATTCGTCGATGCACAGGAGGCGGTGGCCGCCGAGGGTCTGGACCGTCTGCTGGAAGCCGAGCGCGCCGACCAGGTTGGTCAGTTCCACGAAGGTGCCGAAGGCCTTGAGCGCGGGCTCGGCCGGGGTGGCGTGCCACAGCGAGGCCAGCAGGTGCGTCTTGCCGACGCCGTACCCGCCGTCGAGGTAGACCCCGCGCGGGGCGGCGGGGGCGGCAGGGGCCTTCTTCGCGAACCAGCGGCGCTTGCCGCCGCCGCTCGCGTGGGATCCGCCCAGGCCGGCCGCGAAGCCGGCGAGCACGGTGACGGCCTCGGACTGGCTGGGCTGACCGGGGTCCGGGTCGTAGGTGTCGAAGCGCACCGAGTCGAACCGCGGCGGCGGCACCATCTCGGCCACCAGCCGCTCTGCGGGGACCCGGGGCTCGCGGGCGCACAGGGCCTGCGGGCCGGCGTCGCCCGGGCCGGCTATCGGGGGTCGCCCGTAGGTGGATCCGGAGGTGGAGAGTGATGTTGACACAGCTCTTAACTCTACGGGGCGTGGCACACTGCACCGATGCGACGCCTGTTCCCTGTGACCGATCAGACATCAGCCCCCGCGGACCGCGGTGACCGTGAGTGGTCGCTGGACGAGCTGGCGGACGCGTACGCGTACCCCCCGCTCGGCGCGCAGGGCCACTGGCTGCGGGCCAACATGGTGGCCACCCTGGACGGCGCGGCCCAGCACGACGGGCGCTCGCAGCCGATCTCCGGCGAGACCGACATGCGGATCTTCGGCACCCTGCGGGCACTGGCCGATGTGGTGGTGGTCGGTGCCGAAACGGTTCGTCAGGAGGGGTACCGCCCGGCCCGGGCCCGCGAGGCCTTCGCGGCCCGGCGCAAGGCCGCCGGGCAGGGGCCCGCGCCCGCCGTCGCGGTGGTCTCCGCCGGCCTGGACCTGGACTTCTCCCTTCCGCTGTTCACCGCCCCCCTGGTGCCGACACTCCTGGTGACCGGGGCGGCCGCACCCGCCGATCGGGTGGCGGCCGCGGGCGCGGGCCGGGTCGTGGTCGTCCTGGGCGGCGAGGGGGTGTGTCTTATACACAACAGAGGCTGCCGACGA
>NZ_JBHYVA010001057.1:0-1774 GCF_042750055.1 Streptomyces sp. NPDC059456 | reverse complement strand
GCGCGGCGGCGCGGGGGGGGGGGGGGTGGGGGCCCCCCCCCCGCCCCCGCGCGCGCGCGCGCCCGCGCGCCCCCACCCCCCCGGGGGGGGGCCCCCCCCCCCCCCCCCCCCCGTCGCGTTCTCCTCCGGTACGGGACTCAGTGCGCGGGCAGCGGCTCCGCGCACCCCTCGGCCGCGGCGGCCCGCCGGGCCCCGAAGTGGTTGAAGGCCAGGTTGAGCACGATGGCCACCACGCAGCCGGTGCTGATCCCGGAGTCCAGGACGACCAGCAGGTCCTTCGGGAAGGCGTGGTAGAAGTCCGGCGCCGCGATCGGGATCAGGCCGATGCCGACCGAGGCGGCGACGATCAGGGCGTTCTCGCCCTTCTCCATGGCCGCGCCCGCCAGGGTCTGGATGCCGCTGGCCGCCACCGAGCCGAACAGCACGATGCCGGCGCCGCCGAGGACCGGCAGCGGGACCACGCCGATGACGGAGGCGGCCATCGGGCAGAGGCCGAGCAGGATCAGGATGCCGCCGCCCGCGGCGACGACGAACCGGCTGCGGACCTTCGTCATCGCCACGAGCCCGATGTTCTGTGCGAAGGCGCTGCACATGAACCCGTTGAACAGCGGGCTGAGCGCGCTGCCGAGGGTGTCGGCGCGCAGTCCGCCCTCGATGGTCCTCGCGTCGGCCGGCTGGCCGACGATCTTGCCGAGGGCCAGGATGTCGGCGGTGGACTCGGTCATGCAGACGAGCATGACGATGCACATGGAGACGATGGCTGCGGTCTGGAACTGCGGGGCGCCGAAGTGGAAGGGCGTCGGGAAGCCCACCAGGGAGGCGTTCTTGACGGTGTCGAAGCTGGTCATGCCGAGCGGCAGGGCGATCAGCGTGCCCGCCACCAGGCCGAGCAGGATGGAGATCTGCTGGAGGAAGCCGCGCAGGAACTTGCGCATCACCAGCACGATGACGAGGGTGACGGCGGCCATGCCGATGTTCTTCATCGAGCCGTAGTCGGCGGCGGTGCGGTTGCCGCCCTGTGACCAGTTGAAGGCCACCGGCAGCAGGGAGACGCCGATCAGGGTGATGACCGTACCGGTGACCACGGGCGGGAAGAAGCGGACGAGTCTGCCGAAGTAGGGGGCGGCGAAGAAGCCGATGACCCCGGCGACGATGATCGCGCCGAAGATGACGGGGATGGCGTGGTCCCCCTCCCCCTTGCCGATCGCGATCATCGGGGTCACGCCGGCGAAGGAAACGCCGTTGACGAAGGGGAGTTTGGCGCCGATCTTCCAGAACCCGAGGGTCTGGAGGAGGGTGGCGAGGCCGGCGGTGAAGAGCGAGGCACCCATCAGGAACGCGGTCTCCGTGGCGGAGAGTCCGACGGCCGGGCCGACGATCATGGGCGGGGCCACGACACCCGCGTACATGGCGGCCACGTGCTGGAGACCGCTCGTGAACATTTTCAGCGGAGGCAGGGTCTCGTCGACCGGGTGCTTCTCCACCGGTATTGCGACTGCGTCTTTGCGAAACCTGGGCGTTGCTGCCACGGCTTCCTCCGGTCGGTTAGACACGTCGGCGGGGACGTGGGTTTCTTGGAGGTGGTGCGAAAGCTGTGCGAGTCGAGCCTGTGTGTGCAGGTGTGGGGTGCCGTGGTCCACGGCATGCGGAAACGATTCGCCCGAGTCGGTTCCACAGAAGGGGAAAAGCAGCGGTGGCACGAGTCACCGCCCCGGAGGGCGCCCTCGGATATCCCTCGGGCGGGGCCCCGGGACCGCCGCCGCGGCCCCCCCCC
>NZ_JBHYVA010001056.1:0-1776 GCF_042750055.1 Streptomyces sp. NPDC059456 | reverse complement strand
GCCCGGAGCCCCGGCCCGGAGCCCCGGGCGGGAGCCCCGGGCCGGAACTCGGCTCAGGGCTCCAGCAGTCCGATCGCCCGGTAGGCCCGGTCCACGTACGGCCGCGCCAGCGTCCGCGCCCGCCCGGCCCCCTCCCGCAGCACCTTCTCCACCGCCGCCGGATCGGCCGCCAGCTCGGCATGCCGCTCCCGCACCGGCCGCAGTACCTCCACCACCGCGTCGGCGACGTCCCGCTTGAGGGACCCGTACCCGCTGTACCCGTCCGCGAGCACGGCCGGCTCGCCGCCGGTACAGGCCGCCAGCACGTCCAGCAGGTTCGCCACCCCCGGACGCGCCGCCCGGTCGTAGACGACCCCGCCGTCCCCGCTGTCGGTCACGGCCCGCATGACCTTCTTCCGGATCACCTCCGGCTCGTCCAGCATGAACACCACCCCGGGCCCCGCCCCGCCGGACTTCCCCATCTTCGACGTGGGGTCCTGAAGGTCCATGACCCGCGCCGCCACCTTCGGCAGCGTCACCTTCGGCACCGTGAACGTGTGCCCGTACCGCTGGTTGAACCGCACCGCCAGATCCCGGGCCAGCTCCACGTGCTGCCGCTGGTCCTCACCCACGGGGACCTCCTGCGTCCCGTACGCCAGGATGTCGGCGGCCATGAGCACCGGATACGTCAGCAGCGACAGCCGCACGCTCTCCCCGGTCGTCTGCGCCCGGGCCGACTTCTCCTTGTACTGCACCATCCGCCGCAGCTCCCCGTCGGCGGCGGTGCACTCCAGTACGTACGACAGCCGGGTGTGCTCGTCGACATGACTCTGCATGAACAGGGTGCATTTCTCCGGGTCCAGCCCGGAAGCGAGGAACAAGGTCGCGACTTGCCTGCTCAGCCGGCGCACCCGGGCCGGATCGTGCTCGACGGTCAGCGCGTGCAGGTCGACGACGCAGAACAGCGCCTCGTCCGGCTCCTGGTCGGCGGCGACCCACTGCCGGATGGCCCCCAGGTAGTTCCCCAGCGTCAGGTGCCCCGTCGGCTTGATGCCGCTGAAGATCCTCGTCGTCATGTCCTGTCTCCCTGTTCGTGGCTGGTGTCGGGGCCGCCGCGACGGGCGACCGAGCCACTCCCGGGAGGGGAGAAACAAAAACGGCCGCCGTGGCGGCGGCCGTGAGCGCATGCGTGCTCGCGTGGAAGGTCGGCCGCCGTCAGGCGGCCCACCAGCAGAGGCTGGGCGTGAGCGCATGCGTAGTCATGGGCCCTAGGCTAGCTCTTCAGGTGGCCCCTGTCTTGGAGTTGACACATGAGTCCGGGATCCGTAAGGTTCTTCGAGTTGTCCGACGTGAGCGCCGACTCCGGTCGGTCCCCGGACAGCCATCCCGCACCTACACATTCGAACGAACGACTTACCGTGTCGTCTCGTTTTCATGCGTATTTGCGAATGAGGAATCCGTGTCCGAGGACGCAGTCGCCGATTAGGTTCGGGGGCAAGGAATCCGCTACTGTCTCACTCGTCGCAAGGGCCCAACAGCCCGGGCGGACAGCAACAACTTCCGCTTCGCGGAAGGCCCGCTGACTGGGAGTCAGGCCCGAAAGGATCTGATAGAGTCGGAATCGCCGGAAAGGGAAAACGCGAAAGCGAAGGACCTGGAAAGCAAGCGGGACTGACTCTGATAGAGTCGGAAACGCAAGAATGAAGAACGAAAGCCCGGAGGAAAGCCCGCGAGGGTGAGTACAAAGGAAGCGTCCGTTCCTTGAGAACTCAACAGCGTGCCAAAAATCAACGCCAG
>NZ_JBHYVA010001055.1:0-1781 GCF_042750055.1 Streptomyces sp. NPDC059456 | reverse complement strand
GGCTGCCGCCCGTACCTGGTGCCGCTGTCCTCGGCCACCCCCTCGCCGTTCGCGTACACCCCCGACGGGCGCCCGGCGGCGGGCGGGCTCGACCCGGGCGAGGGCGAGGCCGCCGAGGGCGAGGGCACGGTCATGGTGGAAGTGGAGGGGCTGGAGAGCCGCGTGACCCCGTTCCCGGTGACGGCTTCGAAGTACTCGGCCCTGTACCCGGTGCACGGCGGCGGACTGGTGTGGCTGCGCTGGCCGATCTCGGGCGCGCTCGGCGAGACGTTCGCCAGCCCGACCGACACCAGCGGCAAGCCCACGCTGGAGCACTTCGAGATCACCAAGGCGCGCAAGAGCGAACTGGCCTCCGGACTCGACTGGTTCGCGGTCAGCGGCGACGGCACCCGGCTCGTGATCAACGACGACGGGGACCTGCGCGCGGTCCCGGCGACCGAGTCCGGCGACAGCGACTCCACGGTCTACCTGGACCTGCGGCGCATCCTGCACGAGGTGGACCCGGCCGCCGAGTGGCGCCAGGCGTTCGAGGAGGCCGGGCGGCTGATCCGCGCCTACTTCTGGGAGCCGGACATGTGCGGCATCGACTGGGACGGGGTGCTGCGCCAGTACCGCCCCCTGGTCGAACGGGTTGCCTCGCCCGACGAGTTCGCGGACCTGCTGCGCGAGGTGCTCGGCGAACTCGGCACCTCGCACGCGTACGTCTCCCCCGCACGCCGCAACGAGGGCCCGCCGCACTACCACCGGCCGATCGGCCTGCTCGGCGCCAACTTCGTGCCCCGCGAGGAGGGCTGGACGCTCGCCCGGATCCTGCCCGGCGAGTCCTCGGACTCCAAGGCCCGCTCCCCGCTCGCCGGCACCGGCATCCGGGAGGGCGCCGTGCTCACCCACGTCGACGGGCGGCCGGTGGACCCGGTGGCCGGGCCCTATCCGCTGCTCGCGGCGGCCGGCGGCACCACGGTCGAGCTGACCTTCGTCCCCGCCGAGGGCGAGGGCCGGGCCCGGCGGGTCGCGATCGTGCCGCTGATCGACGAGCGGCCGCTGCGCTACCAGGACTGGGTGTCCAAGCGGCGCGCGGTGGTCCGGGAGCTCAGCGGCGGCAAGTGCGGCTACCTGCACATCCCCGACATGGGCGGTTCGGGCTGGGCGCAGTTCAACCGGGACCTGCGGATGGAGATGTCCCGGCCCGCGCTGATCGTGGACGTACGCGGCAACGCGGGCGGGCACATCAGCGAACTGGTGGTGGAGAAGCTCACCCGCTCGATCCTCGGCTGGGACCTGACGCGCAACGCCCAGCCGGTGTCGTACGCCTCCAACGCGCCGCGCGGCCCGATCGTGGCACTGGCCGACGAGGCGACCTCCTCGGACGGCGACATGATCACGGCGGCCATCAAGCTGCTCGGGCTCGGCCCGGTGGTCGGCCAGCGCACCTGGGGCGGGGTGGTCGGGATGACCGGCCGGCACACGCTGGGCGACGGCACGGTGATCACGGTGCCGATGAACGCCGCCTGGTTCCCGGAGTACGGGTGGTCGGTGGAGAACCACGGCGTGGAACCGGACCTCGCGATCCTGCGCACCCCGCTCGACTGGGCGGAGGGGCGGCACGCGCAGATGGACGACGCCGTGGAGCTGGCGCTGGAGCTGCTGGAACAGGAGCCGGCCGCGGTGCCGCCGGGGTACGCGGACGTACCGGACCTGCGGCGCCCGAAGCTGCCGCCGAGGCCGTAGGACGTGCGCGAGGGGCGCGCACCTGACACTTATCCACCACTCCGATCCCACGA
>NZ_JBHYVA010001054.1:0-1785 GCF_042750055.1 Streptomyces sp. NPDC059456 | reverse complement strand
GATCTCGATCCAGTGGCGCCGGGTGGCGCCCCCGGTGGGTACGGGAGCCGGTCCGGCGCCGCCCCGCCGGCGCGCGGCGGCGCCCGCGGGGGCACCGCGCCGCCCGCCGGCGCCGCGGCCGGGCAGGGCCCGCGACCACCGGGTCAGGTTCGCCACGGTCTGCGGCCCGGCGGTGCCCGCGGCGAGGGCCCTGAGGGCGTCGTGGACCGCTGCCGTACCCGTCACGCAGACCCCGCACTGCCGTGCGCTCTCGGCGGCGAGGTGGCCGACGGCTTCGGCGGCGGCGGTCACCGGGCAGCTGCCGGGGGCGAGGAGGCGGATCGCCCCGCAGCCCAGTGCGGTGCCCGCCGCGGCGAGCGCGCCGGGTTCGAGGGGGAGGTCCAGGCCGCGGGCGTCGAGGAGTCCCCCGAACAGGCCGCCCATCAGGGCGCCGGCCGCATCCGGGGTTCCGTGGGCGGCTGCCAGCGTGCGCAGGGGGACCCCGTACGGGATCTCGGTGAGCAGCGGGGTGCCGCTGCCGCCGGACAGCGTCACCAGGGTGGAGCGGGCGATCCGCAGCCGCAGTCCGGGCCGGGCGGCGGTCAGGGCGATCCGGGCGAGCGTCTCGACGTTGGAGACCAGGGTGGGCGCGCCGCCGACGCCGCGCTCGAAGGGGCGGGGCGGTTTGGCGGTGGGCAGGGCGGGGCCGCCGTCGATCCTGCGCACGACCGCGCTCTCTTCGCCGGCCACGTAGGTGCGGGCCGTCTCGACGACCTCGATGGGCAGGGGCGGCGGGTGCTCGGCGAGGGCCCTGCGTACGCGGGCGCCCGCCTCCGGGTCGGAGAGGTAGACGTAGCCGCGTGCGGCCCCGGTCATCGCCGCGGCGTGGGCGAGGCCGTCGAGCACGAGGTGGGGCCGGGCCCGGAGCAGCCAGCGGTCCTTGACGGAACCCGGCTCGCCCTCCTCGCCGTTGGCGACCACGACCGGGACGCTGCCGCCCTCCCGGACGGCGCCCTCCCGAACGGCGCCCGCCCGGACGGCCCCCGCCCGCATGCCGGCCTCCCGGACGGCTCGCAGTTTGACGGCGGCCGGGAATCCGGCTCCGCCACGGCCCCGCAGGCCGCAGTCGTCGAGGTGGTGCAGCAGTTCGTCGGGGCCGACGGCGCTCCGGTAGCCGCCGGTGGCGCGGTACGCTCCGGCGCTCTCCGTCACGTCCGGTCGCACACCGAATACGGAGTCCGGCGGCTGCGCCGTCGGGAGTCGGATCGCGGTCATCGGCCGCCTCCTGTCCGGTCGGGGGTCCGCAGGGTGCGTACGGCGTTCTCGAGCGCGGTACGGTCCTGCGCGGTGCGGCCGTACCCGGCGCCCGGGAGGCCGATGAGCATGCGGTGGTGGTCGAGGACCACCTCGGCGGCGAGCAGGGCGGCCGCCCGGTCGCCCGGTCGTGAGCCCTCGGCCACGGAGGTCACCAGCTCGGTGACCTCGGCCAGGTAGCGGAGCCAGCCGTGCCGGCTGCCCCGCAGGACGAGGCGCTCCACGCGCCGCCGCTCGGCGGCTGCCCGTTCCGCGGTGGCCGGTTCCCCGGTGGCCGGGGCCCCTGTTGCCGGTTCCCCGGCCGGGGCCTCGGGCGGGGCCTCGGGCGGGGGTGACGGCGGAGCCGGGAACGGGGCGCGCAGGGCGGCGACCGCCGTGGGCAGTTCCCGCTCCGGTTCGGGGGTGAGCCCGAGCCAGTCCAGACGCCGACGACCGCTCATGCGTGCCTCCGGGGGGTGGGGTGGCGCCGTCGCCGGCGGCGGCGGAGCCGGG
>NZ_JBHYVA010001053.1:0-1790 GCF_042750055.1 Streptomyces sp. NPDC059456 | reverse complement strand
GGAGTTCGTACGCGCTGCGGCCGGGGCCCGGCAGCGCGTCGGGGTCGACGCCCCACACCCCGGCGACGTGGGCGCGCGCGGCGGGGTCGGTCAGCTTGCGGTAGCCCGGCAGCTGGTCGGCCTTCTGGCCGTGCTCGCGGCCGCCCTGGCCGTTGCCCTGGCCGGTGAGGCAGCCGTAGCCGGAGAGCGGACGGCCTGCGCGGCCGGTGGCCAGGCACAGGTTGATCCACGCGCCGACGGTGTCGGTGCCCTTGGACTGCTGTTCGGGGCCGCGGGCGGTCAGGACCATCGCGGAGGACGGCGCGCAGAACAGGGCGACCGCCTCGCGGAGCCGGGGAACGGGCACGCCGGTGATCCGCTCCACCAGCTCCGGCCAGTGCGCCATCGCCGCGGCGCGGGCGGCCGCCCAGCCGGTGGTGCGGCCGGCGATGAACTCCTCGTCGGTGCGGCCCTCGGCGACGACCAGGTGCAGCAGGCCCAGGGCGAGGGCGAGATCGGTCCCGGGGCGGGGGGCGAGGTGCAGGTCGGCCAGGTCGGCGGTCCGGGTACGGCGCGGGTCGACGACGATCAGCGTGCCGCCGTTCGCCTTGAGCTCGGTGAGGTAGCGCAGGGCGGGCGGCATGGTCTCGGCCGGGTTCGAGCCGACGAGGATGACGCAGCCGGTCCGCGGGATGTCCTCCAGCGGGAAGGGGAGCCCGCGGTCCAGGCCGAAGGCCTGCTGGTGGGCGGCGGCGGCCGAGGACATGCAGAAGCGGCCGTTGTAGTCGATCTGCGAGGTCCGCAGGGCGACCCGGGCGAACTTGCCGAGCGCGTAGGCCTTCTCGTTGGTCAGGCCGCCGCCCCCGAACACGCCGACCGCGTCGGGCCCGTACGCGCGGCCCGTCCGGGCGAGGCCCTCGGCGACGGCGTCGAGGGCCTCCTCCCAGGTGGCCGGCTCCAGCGCTCCGGTGGCGTGGGTGCGGACGAGCGGCCCGGTCAGGCGCACCCGGGAGGAGAGCACGGCGGGGGCGGTCCGCCCCTTGCCGCACAGCGCGCCCCGGTTCACCGGGAAATCGGCCCGCTCCTCCACCACGACCGTCGCGCCGCCCGGCTCGGGACGGAGGAACATCGCGCACTGCAGCGCGCAGTACGGGCAGTGCGTGGCGGTGGCGGAGTCCGGGATGCGCATGCCGTCCAGCGTGCGGCGGTGGTGTTACGCGGGCCGCCGCCCCCGGTTACGCCTCCCGTACGGGCGGCTCAGCACGCCCGCCGGCGCCCGGTGAGGGCAGGCGGAACTCGGGCCGGTACAGGACCTCCACGTACACGATCCGGCCCCCTACGACATCGAGGACGAGGTACCCGTCGTCGGCCGGCAGCGGCACGCAGCGGTAGTCGGGCCCGTACGGCGTTCCGCGCGGGTGCGGCGCGGTCCGGATGCTCTGGCAGAAGTCGTCCCCGCAGCCGCAATCGGCCAGGATCCGCAGGTCGCGGGCGACGACGGCCAGGTCCCGCTCGTCCTCCTGCTCCAGCAGGGAGACGAGCTCGGCGGTCAGCGAGGGGAAGACCTCGCGCAGCAGCGGTGCGCCTGCCTCGGCGCCGGTGTGTTCCACCGCCGGACCGTACCCGGCCCGGCCCGAACGGGGCGCGCGAATTTCGGCGCCGCCTGCGGAACGGCCGAGGGGCGGACGGGCCGAGCGCCGTGGCCCGTCCGGCCGGGGCGGGGGCGGGTCAGGGGGCCGCCGGGGGCGGGTCAGGGGGGGGCCGGGGGCTTCCGGGGGCCGGCCGGGCGCCCCCGCGGCCCCGCGCGTTTG
>NZ_JBHYVA010001052.1:0-1801 GCF_042750055.1 Streptomyces sp. NPDC059456 | reverse complement strand
GCTGCCCCCCCCCGAGGGGGCTCCCCCCGCGTGTCGCCGGTCGGGTATGTACCCGGGTGCTTCCAGTCCCCGGGCGTGGCTCAATGGGAAGTGATCCTCGTGGGCGAGGTGGCGCAGTGGTTCGAGACGCTGGCCGAGACGGACTGGCGCAGCGCCGAACAGGTCGAAGACGCAGTGGATGCGCTCGCGATGTTCGGGCCGACGCTCGGGCGGCCGCTGGTCGACCGCATCAAGGGCGCAGAGCAGCACCACATGAAGGAGCTGAGACCCGGTTCCGCGGGCGGCAGCGAGATCAGGATCCTCTTCGCGTTCGATCCGGTCCGACGTGCCGTGCTGCTGGTGGCGGGGGACAAGGCGGGAAACTGGCAGGGCTGGTACGCGGCGAACGTCCCGCTCGCGGAGAAGCGCTACCAGGCCCACATCGCCGAGCTGGAGAGCAGGGAGTACGAATGAGCGCCGTCGGCTGGGAGGAAGCCAAGCGTCAGGTGCGCGAGCGCCGGGAGGCTGCCGGGCTGCCGGTGCGGTCGGCCGCCGAGAAGCGGGCCGCCGTGGACCGGCTGCTGGCTGAGGTCCGGGCGTACCGGCTGGCGGAGATCCGTCAGGAGCAGGCGCTGACGCAGAGGGACGTCGCCGAGACGATGGGCGTCTCCGCCCCGCGGGTGTCGGCGATCGAGAACGGCGAGACCGACCGCACGGAGGTGGCGACCCTCCGCTCGTACGTCGAGGCGCTCGGAGGGCGCCTGCGCGTCGTGGCGGACTTCGGCGACACCGAATACACGGTGGCGTGAGGGCGGTCGCGTCACGCGCGTCACACCGGCCGGTGTGACGGCGGAACGGCTGGGCAGAACGTACGGCGTCCGGCTCCGGCACCCCCGTCACCGAGGGAGAACGCATGGCCATCGCCCACCGCAGGATCGGCACCGGCCCCGTCCGCGTCATCGTGCTGCACGACTGGTTCGGCACCTCCGCCAACTGGGGTTCCGTACTGGACTACTTCGACCCCGAGGGGTTCTCGTACGCCTTCCTCGACTACCGCGGCTACGGCGACCGCCGGGACGTCGCCGGCCGCTACACCCTCGCCGAGATCGCGGACGACGTCCTCGCGCTCGCCGACGAGATCGGCTGGGACACCTTCTCCCTCATGGGCCACTCCATGGGCGGCAAGGCGATCCAGCAGGTCCTGGTCCGGGCCCCCGAGCGGATCGAGAAGCTGATCGGGATCAACCCGGTGCCCGCCGCGCCGTACGAGATGGACGACGCGACCCACGCCCTCTTCCACGGCGCCGCCGCCGGTGCCGGGAACCGGCGGACCATCCTCGACCTCGTCACCGGCCACCGCGCGAGCGGTCACTGGCTGGACCGGATGGTCGCGCACTCCCTCGACGTCTCCCGCCCGGAGGCCTTCGCCGCGTACCTCGCGAGCTGGGCGCCGCTGGACCTGTCCGCCGCCGTGAAGGGCAGTACGGTCCCGGTGCTGGTCCTCGTCGGGGAGCACGACCTCGCCCTCACCCCTGAGGTGATGCGGGCCACATGGCAGGTCTCGTACCCCGACTGCCGGGTCCACCCCGTCCCCGGCGCCGGCCACTACCCGCCGCACGAGACCCCGGTCGCCTTCGTCGCGGCGGTGGAGGCGTTCCTGCGGGGCTAGCTGATGCCGAGGTGCGGCGGGTGCCCGGACACGAAAAACCCCCGGGGTACGAGGAGACCTCGTACCCCGGGGGATCAGGGTGAGTGACGGGACTTGAACCCGCGGCCACCTGGACCACAACCAGGTGCTCTACCAACTGAGCTACACACACCA
>NZ_JBHYVA010001051.1:0-1802 GCF_042750055.1 Streptomyces sp. NPDC059456 | reverse complement strand
CCTCGCCCTGCACCGCACCCGGCACCGGGTCTCCGGCAGCCGCCGGCTGACCCCGATGCGGGTGCCCGCCGGCTCCGAGGCCCGGGTGCAGCTGCGCATGGAGAACGTCTCCCGGCTGCCCACCGGCCTGCTGATGCTCCAGGACCGGGTGCCGTACGTGCTCGGGCCCCGGCCGCGCTTCGTCCTGGACCGGGTCGAACCCGGCGGGCGCCGCGAGGTCTCCTACCGGGTCCGCTCCGACCTGCGCGGCCGCTACCCGCTGGGCCCGCTCCAGCTGCGGCTGACCGACCCCTTCGGGCTGGTCGAGCTGACCCGCTCGTTCAGCACGTACGACACGCTCACCGTCATCCCCCGCACCGAGGCGCTGGCCCCGGTCCGGCTGACCGGCGAGACCTCCGGCTACGGCGACGGCGGCCGCCGCTCGCTGGCCCTGGCCGGCGACGACGACGTGATCCCGCGGACCTACCGGCGCGGCGACGACCTGCGCCGGGTGCACTGGCGCTCCACCGCCCGCTACGGCGAGCTGATGGTGCGCCGCGAGGAGCAGCCGCAGCGCAGCCGGGCCACGGTCCTGCTGGACACCCGCGCCGTCGCCTTCGAGGGCGCCGGACCCGGCTCCGCCTTCGAATGGGCGGTGTCGGGCGCCGCCTCGTCCCTGGTGCACCTGCTCGAACAGGGCTTCTCGGTGCGGCTGCTGACGGACACCGGGACCTCGGTGCCCGGCGACGGCGGCGTCTCCTCGGGCGGGCAGGAATCCGCCGAGGCCGCCGGGCTGATGATGGACACCCTCGCGGTCGTCGGGCACTCCGACGGCGCCGGCCTCTCGCGCGCCTACGACGCGGTGCGCGGCGGGGGCGGCGGGGGCGGGGGCTTCGCCGGAGCGGGCGGTGACGGGCTCCTCATCGCCTTCTTCGGCGACCTGGACGACGTACAGACGGAACTGGCGGCCAAGATGCGCGTCCGCTGCGCCGGGGCGGTGGCCTTCGTCCTGGACTCCGCCCTGTGGGCCGGACGGCCCTCGCAGGCGGAGGCACGGGTGCGCAGGCTGCGCGACGCGGGCTGGACGGCGCTGGCCGCGCCGCCCGGGGCGGCGTTCGGGGAACTGTGGCGCCAGGCCGGGAACGCTCCGCTCGGCACGGGTACTTCCGGAGGTTGGGGATGAGCGGGCGAGCGCGCGTGACGCTCTTCGCGATGCTGGCGACGCTGCTCACGTCGTGGTCGCTGGCCTCGCTGGTGGACTCGTCGGGCTGGCTGCTCCAGGCGGCGGCCCTGCTGGCCGTGCAGAGCGGGGTGGGGGCCGGGGCGCGGCGGGTGCCGCTGGGGCGCACGCTCACCGTGGCCGCACAGGCTCTGGTGTCGCTGCTGGTGCTCGTGTTCCTGTTCGCGGGCAAGGGCGAGTCCACCGGGACCGGGCCGATGGCCTACCTCGTGACGGACTTCGGCGCCCTGTTCCGGCAGGGCGTCCAGGACGTCGGCGAGTTCGCGATCCCGGCGCCGCTGACCGACGGCATCCGGCTGCTGCTGATCGTCGGCGTGCTGCTGATCGGACTGCTGGTGGACCTGCTGGCGGTGACCCTGCGGACCGCCGCCGCGGCCGGGCTGCCGCTGCTCGCGCTGTACTCGGTCGCCGCGGGGCTCTCCGGCGGCGGCGGGGCTTCCGCGGTCTCGTTCCTGCTGGCCGGCTGCGGCTACCTGTTGCTGCTGCTGGCCGAGGGCCGCGCCCTCCCAGGGCGGTCAGCACCTCCTCGGCCGGCTCGCCCTTGCGCAGTCGCTCGATGGCTTCGGGCAGCACCGCCTCGGAC
>NZ_JBHYVA010001050.1:0-1802 GCF_042750055.1 Streptomyces sp. NPDC059456 | reverse complement strand
GGGGCGGCGGGGGCCCCCCCACCAAACACCCCGGGGGTCAGAGGTCCCCACTCCCCCCGGGGGATCAGGGTGAGTGACGGGACTTGAACCCGCGGCCACCTGGACCACAACCAGGTGCTCTACCAACTGAGCTACACCCACCACGAAGGGCGGCGGACCGCCCGTCGATGTGCACGCACAGCATATCTGATCAGGAGGGTGGTCCCGCCACGCGTTATCCGGCCGCGGCGCGTGCCGCGGCCGCCGCCGCGAACGCCTTCACGACCGGGTGGGGGCGCGTCCCGTCCCCGGCCAGCTCCGGCTGGAACAGCGTGGCCAGGAAGAAGGGGTGTCCGGGCAGCTCGGCGATCCGTGCCTGCCCGTCCTCGTCGTGGCCCGACAGCCGCAGCCCGTGCGCGGCGAGCACCGGCAGGTACCGCGGCTCCGGACCGTAGCTGCAGTGGTAGCGCTCCAGGGTCCGCTCCGCGCCGAGCACGGACTCGGCGAGCGATCCGGGCTCGGCCCGTACGAGACCCTCGTGGCCGACGAGCGAGCAGGCGAGCGGGGAGATCAGCAGCTCCTCGGCCCCCGGATCGTTCTCGGCGTGCGCGACCCGGGCCAGTCCGCAGACCGAGCGGGCGTACTCCAGCAGTGCGTGCTGGAAGCCGCCGCAGGTCCCGAGGAACGGGATGCCCTCCTCCCGCGCCACGCGGATCGCGGCGAGCGCGCCGGCCTCGCTCGCGTAGGGGCTGCCGGGCAGCATCCAGACGGCGTCGAACCGGGCCAGTGCCCCGGAGGCGGCCTCGGCCACGGCGTCGCCGGTGGGGATCCAGTACGCGTCGAGGACGAGCCCGTCGCGGGAGGCGAGGGCGTCGAGGAGGAGCGGGATCCGGGTGTGGGACGTCACGTGCGGGGAGCGGTCGCCGACGAGGGCGATCCGTGCGGTCCGTACGGCCTGTGCGGTCTGTGCGGTCTGTGCGGTCTGTGCCGTGGTCATGCCGATCATCCTGCGACCCCGACCCGGTTCGGCGCCAACGATTGTTCCTGTACGCCCGATAAGCAGAGCTGATCGGTGCGTCAGTGCTTCAACGCGGCCTTGGTGGCCACGAGGACCAGTCCCAGGACGAGGTTGACGACCCCCTCGGTGGCCAGCTGGCCACGGGTGGCCCCGGCGCGGGCGGCGCCGAGGCACGCCCAGACGACCTGCTGCGTCACCGCCACGCCCATGGCGAGCCAGGCCGTCTCCACGTAGTCCAGCCCGAGGACGGCGCTGAGGGCGACCGCGGCCGCGGGCAGGGCGGCGGCCTCGACGATGGGCCACTCGTGCAGGGCGACGCGGCGGATCTCCTGCCGGCTCCAGGGCTCCCCGACCAGCCGCTCCCCCGCCAGCTGGGCGTACACGTGCGTGGCCCAGAACACCAGCCCCGTGACGATCAGGAGGACGACGAGCTGGAGCCGTGGGTACTCGCCGGCCGTACCGGCGGTGGCCACCACGGACGTGGCGAGGAGAGAGCCGTACACGGCCCCGGCGGAGTCGGTCCGGGACCTGCGCCGCGGCCTGCCGTTCGCTGCGGACGGACCACTGGGGATGCTCACCCTCCCACGATAGGGAGCGCGGGCCCCGCCCCCGCCGAAGCCACGCCCGGCCGCCCGCCGAAGCCACGCCCGCCGCCCGCCGGACCCGGCCCCCCGGACCCGGACCCGGCCCCCCGGACCCGGACCCGGCCCCCCGGGCTTGGACCCGGGCCGGGGCCGGGACCCCCGGTCCCGCCGCGGCCGGGGGGGGGGGGGGTCGGGGGCGGTGCGGGGGGAGGGTGGGGGGA
>NZ_JBHYVA010001049.1:0-1817 GCF_042750055.1 Streptomyces sp. NPDC059456 | reverse complement strand
GACCCGATACGGGTGACCGGCCCTTCACGTTTCCGCACTCCGCGGGCGCGGGGAATGCGGATATCCCGCACGGGATGAACCGCCCGTCGAAAGAAATGCGGGGCGGCCGCGATTTCCGGCCCGCGGCCATTTCCGAGGCGTTGTTCGTTTCGTGTGCCTGGGCCGGGCCGGGTCGGCCGCTCCCCCCGGTTCCTCGGCCTCGGCCGCAGTCACGTGACGTCGGGGCCGCGGTCGCTCAGGAGCCCGCGGTCCGCAGCTGCGCGTGCATCGCGCACACCCCGTCAGGGGAGCCGGCCGGACCTCGACCGCCCGGGGAGGGACCCGCGGCGGGCGCTGCCCGCGCGCTCATCTACCATGTTCGTTCACATACTGATCGAGTGTAAATATGAATATCGGTTGAAGAAGTGGCATCTACGGGATCGAGAGTGTTCTCAAGGAGTGGCGGCGGCGACAAGCCCGCCGCGTGGCGTCGACCACGGGTCGTGCTGTGGGTTGCGACCGGTGTGCTGGCCCTCGGGTTCCTGGTCGCACTGGAGATCGCCGCCCGCCACTACGGCGTACCCGGACCGATCACCGACCAGGCGCGCGAGGTCGTCTTCGCGCCGCGCTCGGGCACGGTGCTGTACGCCGGCATGACGCTGGTCCTGGTGGTGCTCGGCTGGCGCCAGCGGTTCATCGCCGTCGGTGCCGCGATCGGCATCGACCTCGTCTTCTGGCTCGTGCGATGGGCCGTCGGCGCCGAGATGATGTTCGGCAACGGGGCGCTGCTGGTGACCCTGGCCTGCGCCGTCATCGCCGTCACGCGCCGCACCGGCCAGGACCGTGCCCTGCTCCTGAAGGGCGTGAGTCTGGCCCTGCTGCTGGTGGCCGGCCGCAAGACCGGCTACACCTGGCTGCTGATCACGTCGAAGACGCGCCCGATGGTGCTCGACCAGTACGTGGCGACCGCGGACCACGCCCTCGGCAACCCGTCGTGGGTGGCGGGCCGGATCGTCGAGGCCACCGGCACCGTCGGCTTCCGCGTCCTCGAGTTCGTCTACATCCAGCTCGCGGTGATGGCCGTCGTCGTCGCGCTCTACCAGCTGCGCAACGTGGCGGTCGAGCGCCGCTTCCCGGGCCACCACCTGGTGCGCACCTTCCTGGCCATCGGGCTGCTCGGACCGGGGATCTACATGCTCTTCCCGGTCGTCGGACCGATCTTCGCGTTCGGCGGCGACGGCGGCCACTGGGCCGTGGCCGACCTGTGGCCCCACACGCCGACGCAGGTCGCCACCCCGCACCCGATGCTCTTCGACGGGGTCACCCCGCGCAATTGCATGCCCAGCCTGCACACCGCGTGGGCCACCGCGATCTTCATCCACTCCCGCAAGGGCCCGTGGGCCCTGCGCGTCGCGGGCCTGCTCTGGCTGATCGCGACGCTCGGCGCCACGCTCGGCTTCGGCTACCACTACGGCGCGGACATCATCGCCGGGGTCGTGTTCACGGTCACGATCGAGACGGCGCTGCGTGCGCACGACCGCGGCTGGGACCGGTCGGGAGTCCGGCTGGTCGTCCACGGCGCCGTGGTCTTCGTCGCGCTCTTGACGTCGTACCGCTACCTGCCGCTGGAGATGGCCACGTACCCGTGGGTCTTCGGGCCGCTGCTCATCCTGGCGGTGGCCTCGGTGGTCTACGGCTACGTACGGACCACCCGGCAGTGGGAACGGACCGCCGCGCCGGTGCACCTGCCGCAACCGCGCCGCGAACGGGCGCCCGAACTGGTGTGAGCCGCCGGGCGCACCGGCCACGCACCGTGCGGGCAGGGGGGACCCCCACGG
>NZ_JBHYVA010001048.1:0-1820 GCF_042750055.1 Streptomyces sp. NPDC059456 | reverse complement strand
GCCATTGATGGGCCGAACGTGCGTCAGGAGGCCGCCGCTGCCTGCCGCCACGCCGGACGGCGGACGGCGGACGGCGTGGCAGCGGACGACGGACGGCCCAGGCGGCCCGGGCGGCGGACGGCCGGCGGGGTGCGGGGCGCGGCCCGGGGTCAGGTCGGGCCGCCGGGGGCGACGGGCGGGGTGCGGACGAGGGGCAAGGTGGCGGGGAGTTCCGACCTCCGGCGTATGCCCAGCTTGCGGTAGGTGCTCGTCAGGTGCGTCTCCACGGTGCGGCGGGCCAGGTGCAGCAGGTCGGCGATCTCGGTGTTCGTCCGCCCCGCCGCGGCCAGTTCCGCGATGCGGCGCTCGCTTCCGGTCAGGGCCCCGGAGGCCGGGATCCGGGCGCCGCCCTCGCGGAGGGCCTGCTCGGCCAGGGCGAGCAACCGCAGGCCGCCCTTGCGTTCGGCCAGGTCCGCCGCCTCGCGCAGCCGGTCACGGGCGCGTCCGCGCTCCCCGGCGGCGAGGAGCTGGCGGCCATGGGCGAGGAGGGCCTCGACCAGTTCCATGCCGGCGTCGGCGGGTGCGTCCCGCAGGATCTCCACCGCCTCCTGGGCGAGGTGCAGTCCGCGACGGCCGCCGGTCGCGGTGCCCAGGACGCGCAGCGCGCGTCCCACCGTGCGCGGGGTGTTCCACACCCGGGCCAGCCGCAGTTCCTCGGTGGCCAGGGCCAGGGCCTCCTGGCCGTCGCCGAGCGCGAGACGGCACTGGGCGACCGCCGAGCGCCAGGGGGTGACGACCGGGCTCAGCACCTCGCGGGCGCTCTGGCGGCGGCCGCATTCCAGGAAGTCGTGCAGGGCGCCCGCCGGGTCGCCCGCGGCGAGGCGCTGCACTCCCCGCGCGTAGAGGAAGCGGTTCAGCTCCCACGATTCCGGTGCCCGGCTCAGGTCGAAGGCGTGGGCGAGCCGTGCGGCCTCCTCGGAGCGCCCCGTGTGGACGAGTGCCATCAGCACGTGGGCGTCCCGGTTGGAGGGGCCGCTGTGGGCGCGGGCCGCGACGGCCGCGCCGTCGCCGCGTACGGCGATCAGCCGGGCGACGTCGCCCCGGGCCGCGGCGATGTCGGCGCGGGTGTTGAGCAGCGCGTGCTCCATGGGGTGCAGGAGGGCGGGATGCTGGCCGGCCAGTCCCCGGTCCACGAGCCGCTCGGCCTCGTCGAGTTCGTCGGCCCATTCGGCGACCGCCGCCGCCGTCCCCAGCAGGAACGGCTCGGCCAGCGGGTCGGAGGGCTGTGCGAGCAGGGCCCGTACGCGGGTCATGGCCTCGCCGGCCGAGATCAGGCCGGCCGTCGCCTCGTAGCGCACCAGCAGGGCCCGGCTGGCGGTGCCGACGAGTTCCGGCGCGTGTTCGCCGCTCTCCCAGAGCCTGCGGTAGGTCTCCTGACGGGTCGCGAGGTCGGAGTCGGCCAGCAGTGCGGTGGCGGTCTGCACGGTGCGGGTGAGTCCCGGATGGCCGTCCAGGCTGACCTCTGCGCGCCGCAGTACCGCCAGGGCGGTGGTGACCTCGCCGCGGCCGACCAGGGCCGTGCCCAGGGCGACGGCGGCGCGCACCCGGTCCCGGGGGGCGGCCGGCAGGTGCTGTGCCTCCGCCAGACGGGCGATGGCCACCGCGCCGTCGGCCGAGGCGTACTCCAGCGAGCCCAGCTCGGTGAGCAGTTGCTGGCGCCGGTCGTCGGAGAGCGGTTCGTCGAGGGCGCGGCGCAGATAGCCGGCGGCGGCGCCGGGGCGGGCGCCCGGGACCCCGACACTCCCCCCCTCCCCCAGGCCCACCCCTGCCCACTGCCCGCC
>NZ_JBHYVA010001047.1:0-1824 GCF_042750055.1 Streptomyces sp. NPDC059456 | reverse complement strand
TTGGTTATTTTTCTGGCTGGGGTGGGGGGGCGCGGCCCCCACCCCGACCCCCGCCGCATCGGCGAGCCCTTCATGGGGAACACCGCCCGCGCCCTGCGCGGCGAGACCTTCAGCGAGACCTACACCGGCACCCTCGGGCCCTCCATCCGCGTGGTCACCCCGCTCGTCGACGACGGCCGCGTGACCGGCATGGTCAGCGCCGGCATCACCGTCCGCGCGATCAGCGCCCGGCTCGCCCGGCAGCTCTCCGCCCTGGCCTGGGTCGCGGCCGGCGCACTCGCCCTCGGCGGGCTCGGCACGTACGTCGTCAACGCCCGGCTGCGCCGGCACACCCACGGGATGAACGCGGACGAGCTCAGCCGGATGTACGACTACCACCAGGCGGCGCTGCACGGCGTCCGCGAGGGCCTGCTGATGCTCGACGGCCAGCGGCGGATCACCCTGATCAACGACGCCGGACGCGAACTGCTCGGCCTGCGCGGGGACGTCAGGGGAACCGGCGCCGCCGACCTCGGACTGCCCGCGCCGATCACCGGCGCCCTGCTCGCCGACCGGCCGCGGGTGGACGAGGTGCACCTGACCGCGGACCGGGTGCTGGTCCTCAACAGCTCGCCCGTCGCGGGCGGCGGCCGCCGCGGCACCGTGGTCACCCTGCGCGACCACACCGAACTCCAGTCGCTGACCGGCGAACTGGACCAGGAACGCGGATTCACCGAGGCGCTGCGCTCCCAGGCCCACGAGGCGGCCAACCGGCTGCACACCGTGGTCTCCCTCATCGAACTCGGCCGCGCGGACGAGGCGGTGGAGTTCGCCACCGCGGAACTGGAGCTGGCGCAGGCCCTCACCGACGAGGTGGTCACCGGCGTCGGCGAACCCGTCCTGGTGGCGCTGCTGCTGGGCAAGGCCGCCCAGGCGCACGAGCGGGGCGTCGAACTGGTCGTCACCCCCGACAGCCGCGCCGTGGACGGCCGGACCGGAACCCTTCCGGCCCGCGACCTCGTCACCGTGCTCGGCAACCTCCTCGACAACGCCGTCGACGCCCTCACCGGCGTGCCGGGCGCCCGGATCGCGGTCACCGTCCGGCCCGAGGAGGACGGGCTGCTGCTGCGCGTCACCGACAACGGCCCCGGGCTGCCGACGGGCGCCGCCGCGGACGTGTTCCTGCGCGGCTGGTCGGGCAAGGGGGAGGGGCGCGGCCTCGGCCTCGCCCTGGTCCGGCAGGTGGCCCACCGGCACGGAGGCAGCGCGGTCGCCGCCGAAGTGCCGGGCGGGGGAGCAGAGTTCACCGTACGACTGCCCATGCGAAGGGAACCGACGCCATGAGTGACGCCCGCGAAGCCCGCGAGGCGCCGGGGGTGCGGGTGCTGGTGGTCGAGGACGACCCCGTCGCCGCCGACGCGCACGCGCTGTACGTCGGCCGGGTGCCCGGCTTCACCGCCGTCGGCGCCGTCCACTCGCTCGCCGAGGCCACCCGTGTCCTGGAGCGGACCCGGGTCGACCTGCTGCTGCTCGACCTCACCCTGCCCGACGGCCACGGGCTGCGCTTCGCACGCCGGCTGCGGGCGAACGGGCATCCCGTGGACGTGATCGTGGTCACCTCGGCGCGGGACCTGGCCGTGGTCCGCGAGAGCGTCTCGCTCGGTGTGGTCCAGTACGTGCTGAAGCCCTTCGCCTTCCCGACGCTGCGCGAACGGCTGCTGCGCTACGCCGAGTTCCGCGCGGCGGCGGGGGAGGCGGCCGGCCAGGACGACGTGGACCGGGCGCTCGCCGCCCTGCGCGCCCCGGGTCCCGCCGAGCTCCCGAAGGGGCTGAGCGCGCCGACCC
>NZ_JBHYVA010001046.1:0-1843 GCF_042750055.1 Streptomyces sp. NPDC059456 | reverse complement strand
GGCGTACACCGGTGCGGCGGCGACCACCGCGATGTTCCTGCTGGGCGGCGACCGCTATCTGCTGGGCGGCGTCCTGCTGATCCTGGCGAACGCCGCGATGTCGGTGTCGATGGTGCTCTACAACTCCTACCTGCCGCAGATCGCGAAGCCGGAGGAGCGGGACGCCGTCTCCTCGCGGGGCTGGGCGTTCGGCTACACGGCGGGCGCGTTCGTCCTGGTCCTGAACCTGGTCCTGTTCCAGTCGCACGAGTCCTTCGGGATCTCCAAGGACGCGGCCGTGCGCATCTGCCTGGCCTCGGCGGGCCTGTGGTGGGGCGCGTTCGCGATCATCCCGCTGCGCCGGCTGCGGGACCGGGCGGTGGTCCGGTCGGGCGCCGACCACGCGGCCGCCGGGTCGGGGTGGAAGCAGCTCGTCGCCACGCTGAAGGACATGCGGCGGCACCCGCTGACGCTGTCCTTCCTGCTGGCGTACCTGGTCTACAACGACGGGATCCAGACCGTGATCTCGCAGGCGTCCGTGTACGGCAAGCAGGAGCTGAAGCTGGAGGACTCGACGCTGATCACGGCGGTCCTGCTGGTGCAGATCCTCGCCGTGGCGGGCGCGATGGCGATGGGCCGGCTGGCCGTCTCGTACGGCGCGAAGAAGACCATCCTGGGGTCCCTGGTGGCCTGGACGGTGACCCTGGGCGCCGGCTTCTTCCTGCCGGCGGGCGCGCCGGTGTGGTTCTTCATACTGGCGTCGATGATCGGACTGGTGCTGGGCGGGAGCCAGGCGCTGTCGCGTTCGCTGTTCTCCCACCTGGTCCCGGCCGGCAAGGAGGCGGAGTACTTCTCGGCGTACGAGATGAGCGATCGCGGGGTGAGCTGGGTGGGGCCGCTGGTGTTCGGGCTCACCTACCAGGTCACGGGCAGCTACCGGGACGCCATCATCTCGTTGGTGGTGTTCTTCGCACTGGGTTTCGTGCTCCTGGCACGGGTGCCGGTGCGGCGCGCGGTGGAGGCGGCGGGCAATCCTGTACCCGAGCGGATCTGACCGGATCCGGCGGCCGCCCCGGCAGCGGATCGGACCCGGATCTTCATACGAATTCCGAACGGATTTCGACGTTGAAGCGAAGGGCCGGTAGTGTACGCCTTTGGCCTGCCAGGCGGACCGTTACTGCGCGCTTGAGAAGTGTAGACGTTGGGTGACATCTGCTGCCAGATGTGACAAAACGGGCATTGGTGGGTACAACAAGGGGCGGCACGACGGGCGACGCATCACCCGGAGCGGGAATCTATACCGCCGACCGGACGTTGACCGGATGACGACGACAGCGACACCTGTCCTGTGGGCGACAAGCCCGGGAGGCACGATTCATGAGTGAGCGAGCTCTCCGCGGTACGCGGCTCGTGGTTACCAGCTACGAGACGGACCGCGGCATCGATCTGGCCCCGCGCCAGGCGGTGGAGTACGCATGCCAGAACGGACATCGATTTGAGATGCCGTTCTCGGTTGAGGCAGAGATTCCGCCGGAGTGGGAGTGCAAGGCGTGCGGCGCCATGGCACTCCTGGTGGACGGGGACGGGCCCGAAGAGAAGAAGGGCAAGCCTGCGCGAACGCACTGGGACATGCTCATGGAGCGGCGCACCCGCGAGGAACTCGAGGAGGTGCTGGCCGAGAGGCTGGCGGTCCTGCGTTCCGGCGCCATGAACATTGCCGTGCATCCGCGGGACAGCCGCAAGTCCGCCTGACAGCCGGACGCACCGTACAAGCCGAGGGCCCCCCCCCCCAAAGGGGGGGGGGGCCCCCGGCGTTCCCAGGGCCGGTCCCCCCCACGGGCGGGCCGGGGACGGGGGGCCGCGG
>NZ_JBHYVA010001045.1:0-1856 GCF_042750055.1 Streptomyces sp. NPDC059456 | reverse complement strand
GCTACACCTCCGGCACCAGCGGCACCCCCAAGGGCGCCATGAACCCGCACGGCGCGCTCACCCACAACGCCGTCCGGCAGGTCACCGGGCACCCGCTCCCCGAGGGCGCCACGTACTTCGCCCTCGCACCGCTCTTCCACATCACCGGCATGGTCTGCGAGCTCGGCGCCTGCCTCGTCAACGCGGGCACCCTCGTCCTCGCGCACCGCTTCGACGCCGGCGTCGTCCTCGACGCCTTCCTGGAGCACCGCCCCGCCTACACCGTCGGCCCGGCCACCGCCTTCATGGCCCTGGCCGCCCACCCCGACGTCACCCGGGACCACTTCGCCTCGTTCCGGGTGATCTCCTCCGGCGGCGCCCCCCTCCCGCCCGCCCTCGTCGAACGCCTCCGCGCCGCCTTCGGCTTCTACCTGCGCAACGGCTACGGCCTCACCGAGTGCACCGCGCCCTGCGCCTCCGTGCCCGCGCACCTCGAAGCCCCGGTGGACCCCGCCTCCGGCACGCTGTCCGTGGGACTGCCCGGCGCCGACACCGTCGTACGGATCCTGGACGAGCGCGGCGCCGAGGTGCCCTTCGGCGAGACCGGCGAGATAGCCGTCCGCGGGCCCCAGGTCGTCCCCGGCTACTGGGGGCTGCCCGCCGACACCGCCAAGGCCTTCCCGGACGGCGAACTGCGCACCGGCGACGTCGGTTTCATGGGCGCGGACGGCTGGCTGTACGTCGTCGACCGCAAGAAGGACATGATCAACGCCTCCGGGTTCAAGGTCTGGCCGCGCGAGGTCGAGGACGTGCTCTACGGCCACCCCGCCGTACGGGAGGCGGCCGTGGTCGGGGTGCCCGACCCGTACCGCGGCGAGAGCGTGAAGGCGTACGTGAGCCTGCGCCCCGGCACCTCGGCCGCACCGGAGGAACTCTCCGCGTACTGCGCCGCCCGCATCGCCGCGTACAAATACCCGCGCCAAGTGGAGATCCTGCCTGTTCTGCCGAAGACGACGAGTGGCAAGATCCTGCGACGGGAACTGCGCGACCGCGGCTGAAAACAGCCGTACGGTCGTACAGCTGCTCGTACCACTGGTCGGACGGACCAGAGAACAGGGAAGGGAAGGTCAGCGCCATGGCTGCCAGGAGCACGGAGCCCGAAGGCACGCACGAGGCCCCGGTGCCGCAGCGGCTGCTGGCCGTCGCCACCCGGCTGTTCGCCGAGCGCGGCTACGACCGCACCTCCGTACAGGAGATCGTCGAGGCGGCCGGGGTCACCAAGGGGGCGCTCTACCACTACTTCGGATCCAAGGACGACCTGCTGCACGAGGTGTACGCGCGGATGCTGCGCCTCCAGCAGCAGCGCCTGGACGCGGTGGCCGAATCCGACGCCCCCGTCGAGGAGCGGCTGCGCGCCGCGGCCGCCGACGTGGTGGTCACCACCATCGAGAACCTCGACGACGCGGCGATCTTCTTCCGGTCGATGCACCAGCTCAGCCCGGAGAAGTTCAAGCAGGTGCGGGCAGAGCGCCGGCGCTACCACGAGCGCTTCCGGGCGCTGGTCGAGGAAGGCCAGCGCACCGGGGTGTTCTCCACCGCCACGCCCGCGGACCTGGTGGTGGACTACCACTTCGGCTCCGTCCACCACCTGTCCACCTGGTACCGGACGGACGGCCCGCTCACGCCCCGGGAGGTCGCCGACCACCTGGCCGACCTGCTGCTGCGCGCACTGCGCCCGTAGCCGCGGACCGCGCCCGTACGACGGCCCGCCCCCCTGGCGCCCCCGCGGGGGGGGGGCGGGGGGGGGCCCGGGGGTCGGCCCGGGCTGGGGTCGCGGGGGGGCCCGGCGCCCCCGAGGGGGGCGCCTGAGCCCGGCG
>NZ_JBHYVA010001044.1:0-1861 GCF_042750055.1 Streptomyces sp. NPDC059456 | reverse complement strand
ATAAACCCCCGGCCCCCCCGGGGGGCCCCCCGGGCGGGGCGGGTGTTGGGCGCCCCCCGGGGCGCCCACCGACCCCCCCCCCCCCCCCCCCACGCCGGGCACCACGAGCTGGTCGCCGCGGCGCTCATGGCGGGCAAGCACGTTCTGGTCGAGAAGCCGCTGGCCATGACCGTCGAGGAGGGCGCCGCCCTGACGGCCCTCGCCGAAAGCGCCGGCCGCGTCCTGTCGGTCGTCTCCCAGCACCGCTACGACCCGGTGGTCACCGCCGTGCGCGACTGGATCGCCGACGGCCTGCTCGGACGCCTCGTGTCCGGCACCGTCAGCCTCCAGTGCGGCCGCGACGACGCGTACTACGCCGAGAGCTACTGGCGCGGCACCTTCGCCGGCGAGGGCGGCTCCGCCCTGGTCAACCAGGGCTACCACGCACTCGACGTGACGCGCTGGCTGACCGGCGGCCTCACCGTGGTCGGCGCCGCCACCGGGCACACGGCTCCCCGTGGCGGCATGGAGACGGAGGACACTCTGGCGGCCGTCCTGCGGGGCCCGCAGGGCGCGTTGGTGACGTACCAGGTCACGGTCGCGAGCAGCATCACCTGGCGCACCCGCATCGAACTCGTCGGCACCGGCGGCTCGGTCCTCTTCGACCTGGACCACCCCGGCACGCTGCACCTGGCCGAGGGCGGCGACGCGCTGCGCGCGGCGGCCCGCACCGTGCGCGGGCAGGTGTCACCCCCACCCGCCGGAATCGGCTACTACGGCATCTCGCACCGCCGGCAGATCGCCGACTTCGCCGCCGCGGTCCGCGACCCCCGGCACACCATGGCCGCCGACGGCACCGCGGGGCTAGAGACCCTGCGCCTGCTCCGCGAGATGTACCGTACGGCCCGTTCCGGGGACGGGGCCGCGGCGTCGTCCGGGACCGCGGGCGTGGGCGCGGTGGTGGCGCGTGGCTGAGATCGTCGCGGTCGCCGGGGTCCCGCACACCCCCGGCTTCCCCGCCCTGGCCCGCACCGACACGGCGGCCGGGGCGGACGTGGCACAGCGCTACGCGGCGGTCGACGAGGTGGTCGAACGGGCGGACGCGGACGTCCTCGTCGTCCTGACCTGCGACCACATCAACACGTTCACCCCGGACATGTGGCCGACGTTCGCCATCGCCACCGGGGACGGCGCGCTCGGTCCCAACGACGACGTCCCGGGCGTTCCCCCCACCGCGTACGCGCTCGACGCGGGCGTCGGCTCGGCTCTCCACCGGGGCCTGGTGGGCCAGGACTTCGACCCGGTGGCCCTGCGCGGCCACTCGGTCGACCACTCCGTCGTGGTGCCGCTGCACTTCCTCAACGGGCGCCGGATGCCCGTCGTCCCGGTGTACCTCAACGGCATGGTGGCGCCCCGCCCTTCGGCCGAACGCTGCAGACGGCTCGGCCGGGTGCTGCGGGGCGCCCTGGAGGACCTGCCCGGCCGCCGCATCGCGGTGGTCGCCAGCGGCAGCTTCTCCCTGGAGGTCGGCGGCCCTCGGATGCTGCCCGACCAGTTGTACGGCGTACCGCGGCCCGGCTGGGCCCGGACGGTCGCCGACCGGCTGCACCGCGGGGACCTGGACGGGCTGGTGGCGCAGACGACGGAGCGGCGCATCGAGGAGGCCGGGACGGTCGCCGGCGAGGTGCTGCCGTGGATCGCCGCCGCCGAGATGGCCGACGGCCTGTCCGTCGCCCACATGGACCACCGGGACGGCGAGGGACACGCCTTCGCGGCGTGGGGGCCGGCCTGAACCTCCGCGTTCCGGAGCCCCACCGGGGCCCCCGGGCCCACCAAACGTGCCCCAGAAGAGCCTGCACGCCCACCGCCCGGTCAGGCAGGA
>NZ_JBHYVA010001043.1:825-1866 GCF_042750055.1 Streptomyces sp. NPDC059456 | reverse complement strand
TCAAACCGTCACCCCACCACGAACACCCCCCCCCCCCGGGCGGCCCCGTATGGCGGGGGCTGGGCGCCCCGCCGCCCCGCGGCGGACCGCTCCGGGTCGCCGTGCCGCCCGAAGGTCACCCAGCGCAGGCTGGCTGCCGAGACCAGGAAGGTCGCACCGTCCACGCCGAGGGCCCAGTCCGCGCCCACCCCGGCGGCGATGAACCCGGCCGCCGCGGGCCCGCACAGGGTCCCGACGGCGAAGGTGCCCATCAGCCGCCCGTTGGCGGCGGTCAGGTCCTCGGCGGGCACCAGCTCGGGCACCGCCGTCACGTACGCCACGTCGAACAGCGTCTTCAGCGCGGTGGCCAGCGCCGTCAGTACGTACAGCACCCAGATCCGCGGCCCGGCCAGCCAGATGAGGGGCACCGCGCCCAGCAGCAGCGCCCGTGAGAGATCGCAGGCGATCATCAGCCGGCGCCGGTCCGTGCGGTCCACCACGTGTCCGGCGAACAACCCGGTCGCGATGCCGGTGACGCCGGTGACGACCGTGATCAGCCCCATCTGGACGACGGACCGGGTCGCTTCGAGGACCAGCAGGGGCATCGCGAGCAGGGTGATCGATCCGCCGAGGACGGACAGCGTCTGGCCGAGCCAGAAGACGTTGAAGTCCCGGTTGCGCCAGAGCGAAGAGCGCCGGGCCGGCACCCCGTTCAGCCCAGCAGGGCGTAGACGGTCGACGCCGTGGCGGCCGGCTCCGTCGCGCCCTCGGGGGTCATGGTGACGTCGGCGAAGGCCATCCGCTTGCCGAGCTTGGTCACCCGGACCCCGATCAGCACGTCCGCGCCGAGCACCGGCCGTTGGAAGCTGGTCGACTGCTGGACGGTGGTCATCGGCCCGTACGCCCCGCGCGCGGCGGAGATCGCGATGACGGTGGCGGTGTCGGCGGCGGCCATCAGGGCCTGCCCGCAGAGGCCGCCGCCCGCCCCGGCCCCCCCCGCCGGCCCAGGCCGCCCCACGCCCGCGGGCCGCGCCCCCGGCGCCGGGGCGGGCAGCCCCCGGG
>NZ_JBHYVA010001043.1:0-815 GCF_042750055.1 Streptomyces sp. NPDC059456 | reverse complement strand
CCCGAACCCACACCGACACCGAGTACCCGGACCCCGCCCCCCCGTTACCCCACCCCGCGCCCCCCGCCCGCCCCCCGGGGGCCCCCCCCGTCCCGGGCCCGCGACTCGGACCAGGGCAGCCGCAGGACGGCGTGCCGCTCGCCGGTCTCCTGGACGGTCAGCCCGAGGGCGAGCACCCACGGGGCGAAGTGGTCGGCGAGGATCTTGTCTGCGTCTGCGGGTGTCAGGGTCACCCGCAGATTGTGGCGGCCCGCCCCGGGCCGCCACAACACCATTGATCCTTCAGGGCAGTACGCGCTCCGGCCGGTCCGGCGGGCCGGCGACGACGCGCCGGACGCGCCGGTCCCGTTCGTGCGCGGCGCGGGTCAGAGCGTCGCCGCCAGCTCCGTGCCCTGGCGGATCGCCCGCTTGGCGTCCAGCTCGGCGGCCACGTCCGCGCCGCCGATCAGGTGCGGCCGGGCGCCGGCCGCGAGCAGGGCCTCGTACAGGTCGCGGCGCGGCTCCTGACCGGTGCAGAGCACCACCGTGTCGGCGGGGACGAGCCGCTGCTCGCCGCCGACGGTGATGTGCAGGCCCTCGTCGTCGATCCGGTCGTACGTGGCGCCCGCGACGGAGACGACACCGCGGTGCTTGAGCTCCGCGCGGTGGATCCAGCCGGTGGTGGTGCCGAGGCCGGCGCCGACCTTGGTGGTCTTGCGCTGGAGGAGGTGGACCTGGCGCGGGGGCGCGGGCCGCTCGGGGGCGGTGAGGCCGCCGGGACCGGTGTACGCGGTGTCGACGCCCCAGTGGCGGAAGTACGTCGCGGGGTCCTGGGA
>NZ_JBHYVA010001042.1:0-1885 GCF_042750055.1 Streptomyces sp. NPDC059456 | reverse complement strand
CGCCCCCCCCGCGCCCCCACCCGGCCGCGGCGCCGGGGGCCGGCCCGGCCCCGCATCGGGAACCCGGGGCCGTAGGCGAGGGAGCGCCGGTCGAGCTCCGGCCGCGGGGCGTACCCGGCCGGTCCGGGCAGGCCGGGGCCGCGTCCGGGCGGGCGGTACGGGGAGCCGGGGCCCGTCGCCCCGGCCGGGGGCGGCGCGTCCGGTCCCCCCGGCGGGCGGTCCGGCGCGGCCGGCACCTCGAAGCCGGCGCGGGCCCGTGCGGTGGCGGCGTCCGCCTCGGCGCCCGCCACGAGGTCCGCGGCCGCGGCGATCCCGCCGCCGGCGCTGATCACGAATCCGGCGAGCGCGGGATCCGCCCCGGCCCCGGCCCCGGCCCCTGTTCCGTAACCCGCCGCCGACGACGCCGATGCCGGATCCGGCGCACCGGACTGCGGTGGCACGGTGATGCCCAGCGCGGCCGCCAGGCCCCCGACGGAGGTGGCCGCGGCGGCTCCGGCGAAGCCCGCCGAGAGGCTGATCCCGGCGGCGGCCGCGAAGCCCGCCGAGACTTCCGCGCCCAGCTGGACGGTGGCTCCCGCGGCCAGGGTCAGCGGGCTGTCGAGGCCGGTCATGGCGCCGCGCCAGGCCGCCGGGTCGAGCCCGAGCCGGGACAGCAGCTGCTGGGCGGACTCCCCGTCCCGGGCCTGGACGACCTGCCGGGGCCGGCTGGTGCCGGACGTACCGGGTGCGGCGCCGGGCGGCTGGTCGCCCGCTTCGGTGGCGCCGCGGGCGTCACGGGTGCCGGGGCCCTCGGCGTGCGCCTGGTACGCGAAGTTCTGCTCGACGACGGTCACCGCGACCTTGGCGCGCAGCGGGGTCCCGTCGGGGGCGAAGTGGTCGAGTTCCTCGTTGACCTGCGTGACGATGCCGTTGTAGCGGAGGGTGCCCCAGACGAAGCGGACGGCGGGCGGCGGGTCGGACGCCGTCGCCGGGGGTTCGACGAACTGCCGCACCAGGGCGGTCCATCGGCGTACGTCGACGTACTGTCCACCGGCCCGCTGTTCGGCGGTGTCGAATTCGAGGTCGAAGGTGAGGGTGGAGCCCTCCTGTGCGGGGTGCTGGACCTTCTGGTTCCTGGTGGTCGCCCCGCCCCGGTCCACGTTGTTGTTGCGGCTGATCCGCAGGGTGGCCGGGTTGAACTGGACGGGGAGCGGCTTGCTGCCCTCGGCCTCCTTGACGAGCGGCGGCTGGTCCTTGCCCGGCTGGGCGGTCACCGTGAGCCGTTGCAGGGTGGCGTGGACGAGGGCCGTCACGGGGTCCGCTCCAGGCGCAGGCCCTCGTGGGCGATGTGCAGTTCCTCCACGGCTATCTCCCCCGTCCTTGCGTTGAGCGTCGGTCCGGTGATCTTCAGGGGCAGTCCCCGGACGAACGTCCAGTGCGCGAGCACCCGTTGGCCCGCGGGGTCGAGCACCTCCACGTGTCCGTCGTAGCGGGGGACGGGGGCGCCGCCGGCGACCATGCCGTGCAGCCAGTCCCACAGGGCCGGGTCGGCGCTCCCGCCGCCGGCGGCGAGCATGCCCCGTTTGAGGACGATCGGCTGGAGCCTGACCCGCCCGGCCCGGCGCACCACCTCGTCGTTGGCGCCGCCCTGGAGGTACTCGCGGACGTCGGCCTCCAGGGCCAGGCCCGCGCATTCCTGGAACCCTCCGTCGCCGAGCCGGTCGGGGGCCCCCGCCCCCGCGGCGGGGGCGGGCCCGGGCGGGGGCCCCCCCCCCCGCGCGCGGCCGCGGGACAGTTCCGCCGCGCACGGGGTGTTGGGGGGGGCCCCTAACGACACCGCGGGGGGGGGTGCGACGGTGACCGTCCCGGCGACGACGAGCGCCGCGATCCCTGCGATGCCAAGCTG
>NZ_JBHYVA010001041.1:0-1888 GCF_042750055.1 Streptomyces sp. NPDC059456 | reverse complement strand
GCCGTCCCCGCGGCCGCACCCGTCACGGCACCCGCAGCCCTCCCCACCACACCCCGCTACGCCGTCCGCCTCGCCCGCAACGAGGACGAGGTCCGCGCCGCCCAGCGCCTGCGCCACCAGGTCTTCGCCGGAGAACTCGGCGCCCGCCTCGACGGACCCGAGCCGGGTCTCGACTCCGACGCCTTCGACGCGTACTGCGACCACCTCCTCGTCGTCGAGGAGGAGACCGTGCAGGTCGTCGGCACCTACCGGCTCCTGCCCCCCGAGCGCGCCGCCGTCGCCGGCCGCCTCTACTCCGAAGGCGAGTTCGACCTCTCCGCCCTCGCCCCGATCCGCCCCGACCTCGTCGAGGTCGGCCGCTCCTGCGTCCACCCCGACCACCGCAACGGCGCCGTCATCGCCCTGATCTGGGCCGGCCTCGCCCGCTACATGGACGGCTCCGGCCACAACTGGCTCGCCGGCTGCTGCTCGATCCCCCTCGCCGACGGCGGGGTCCTGGCCGCCGCCACCCGCGAGAGCGTCCTCACCCGCAACCTCGCCCCCGAGGAGTACCGCGTCACCCCCCACCTCCCCTGGAACGCCGAAGGCATCACCTTCCCCGCCCGCACGGAACTGCCCCCGCTGCTCCGCGGCTACCTGCGCCTGGGCGCCTGGGTGTGCGGCGAGCCCGCCCTCGACGCCGGGTTCGGCTGCGCCGACCTGTACGTCCTGCTCTCCCTGCGGCGCACCAACCCCCGCTACCTCAAGCACTTCCTCTCGCTCGTCCCGGCCGCATGAGCGTCTGGCTGCCCACCTCGCCCTGTACCCCCGAGGCCTGCGCCGGCCACGAGGGGAACAGCGCGAGTCCCGCCCGCGCGGTGCTCCGGCTCACCGCCGCAGCAGCCCTGGTCCTCCTCGGGATCCTGGGCTTCCAGCCGGTCCGGCTGCTCCCCGACCGCCCCCGCCGAGCGCTCGTGCGGACCTGGGCGACCGCCCTGGTCCGCTCCTTCGGCCTCCGCCTCACCGTGCACGGGAACCCCGGCCCGGCCGGCGGCCGGCTCATCGTCGCCAACCACGTCTCCTGGCTGGACATCGCACTCGTCGCCGCCGTCATGCCCTGCCGGATGCTGGCCAAGAGCGACATCCGCCACTGGCCGCTGCTCGGCCCGCTCGCCCGGCAGAACGGCACCCTCTTCATCGAACGCGACCGGATCCGCGCCCTCCCCGACACCGTCGACGCCCTCACCGGCGCCCTGCTCGCCGGCGACCGCGTCACCGTCTTCCCCGAAGGCAGCACCTGGTGCGGGCGCGCCCGGGGCACCTTCCGGCGGGCCGCCTTCCAGGCCGCCCTGGACGCCCGGGTCCCCGTACAGCCCGTACGGATCGCCTACCGGCTGCCCGACGGGCGCCCCGCCGGGGCGCCCGCCTTCGTCGGGGACGACCCGCTGACCGCCTCCCTGTGGCGGATCGCCCGCGCCCGGGGGGTGCGGGCCGAGGTACGGCTGCGGGCCCCGGTGCCCCCCGGGCGCCCCCCCGCCCCGCGGGGCCCCGCGGCCGCGGGGCCGGCGGGCGGCGCCGCGGGCCCCCGACCCCCCCCCCCCCCCCACGGCCAGTGCGCCGCTCCCGGTGGTGACCAGCTCGCCGCCGACCACCACCAGATCGCCCAGGTCCGTCAGCTCCCGCCACGCGGCGCGCGGCCGGCCCGTGGCGCGGTCGCCCGCCAGCAGGATCTGGATGTCCTCGGACCCGTCGCGCAGGGTGGCGAACTCGACGTCCCGGTGATCGCGGCGGCTGGCGATCCGGCCGCTCACGGTCACCGCGACGCCGGTCCGGGTGCGCGGCGGCAGGGCGCCGTGGCGCTCGCGGAGGTCGGCGACGCGCGCGCCGGCCGGCCGGGCCGGCGGGTACG
>NZ_JBHYVA010001040.1:0-1889 GCF_042750055.1 Streptomyces sp. NPDC059456 | reverse complement strand
CTGGTGATCCGGGGGAGGGCCGTGAGCTGCCGGACCAGCGCGGAGCCCGTGGCGTTGATCACGCCGGAGAGGTCGCCGCACTCGTCCCCGGCGGCGGCCGAGGACTGCTTGTCGCCCTTCTCGGCCTTCTCTGCCCTGTCGGCCCTGAGGGGCTTCGCGGTGGGGGCGGGGGCCGGAGCGGTCTCCTCGGGACCGTCCTGCGAGGAGATCCGGAAGCGGGAGGCGTTGTCCCGCGCATGGGGCGACTTGGGGACCGGGATCGACCGCGGCGCCGGGGCCGCGGTTCCACGGGTGTCCGCACCGGCCCGGGCCGTGGCGCCGGCGGAGGCGGCCTGGCTCTGGGGCGCGAACAGGCCGAGCGCGAGGAAGACGGCTGCGCCGAGCGCAGGAAGTCTGCGCGCGCCGGCCTTCGATATCCGGAAGGGACGCATCTGTGGGGGCCTCCGGGGCCGTTGAGGCCGCGTGCGGGGACACGCGGCCAACTGATGTGTGACATGTAAAATTTCACATGTCGCATTGCTGCGGAAGGCTTCCGGCCGGATTGCCGCGTCCCGCAACTGAAACGTTGTCAACTGCCGCCCGGGGGCTCGACGGTGGACGGCCGGTGGGTGACCGTGCGGCCACGCCGCCCGCCCGGTCGCTGCCTGGCGTGATCATCCCGGCCGGAAACCCGCTGTCACGGACCCCGGTCAAGCCGTAGGAATGAGCTGCCGTTCCCGACATGGAGTCATCGGACCAAAGGAGACCACCATGACCCGTTTGCGTACCGCCACCATGGCCCTCGCCGGCGCTGCCGCGATGTTCGCGCTCACCGCCGCCCCCGCCCAGGCCGCCCCGGGCGACGTGACCACGACCTGCGCGAACACCGCCACGCCCGCCGGGTACGTCGACGTCAGCTGGGGCTACAGCGCGAGCTGCGGTACCCAGAACTTCGCCCCGAACATCAAGCAGATCAAGCAGCTGACCGGCCTGCCCGTGGGCACCGTCGTCCAGGCCTGCGGCTCCACCTACTACCCCGCCGGCTGGGTGCAGACCGCCTCGTACTACAGCAGCAGCTGCGTCGCCTGGCCGAACTCGGGCTTCAACAACAACGCCTGGACTCTCAAGCGCGTCTCCTGACCCCGGGGGCCCCGCGCCCTGCCGGCCGTCGGCCGCGGGGTTCCGCGCCGTGCACCGGAGCGGTCCGCGGGACCTCCGGTGGCGTGGCTCTCGTGACACCTGCGGCCGCTGCCCAGGGCCGGCGGGAGCAGACGGGCACGGGACACGGCCGGCCGGTACGGAACAGGTGGGTGCAGCGTGGAACGCGCCACGGCCGAGTCGCACGCGGACGAGTCACCGGCCCCGTCGGCAGGATCCGGCGGCGGCCGGCCCGGCGCATCGCCGCCCTCACGGGCCCGCTGGTCCTGTGCGCGCTGCCCGCGCGGGCGGTGGACGCCGCCGAGCCGCACGACGTACGCCCGCACCCCGGCCGGACGCCGTACGTGTCCGATCCACCGGCCTCAACACCCCCCGGTCTCGCCTTCCCGCCCCGCACCCGCGCGGCCGAGTGGCTCCGGCCGTGCGACGGGCGCCGGGATCTTCCGAAAAGTGGGGCGTGTAGTCCGGGAAGTCGAGGGCATTCGACTCCTCGGAGGTTGATAATCATGGTTCCCCTGCTGCTCGTTCTTCTGCTGATCGTGGTTCTTGCCGGTGCGGGTTTCGCGCTGAAAATCCTGTGGTGGGTCGCCATTGCGATCCTGGTCCTGTGGCTGCTCGGTTTCGTGGCCAGGCCGAAGACCGGTGGCGGACGGTGGTACCGCTGGTAGACGGCGGGCGGTAAGCGCGCCGCGGGGGTATGTGGGGGGGGGGGGGGGGGGGCCGGCGGCTCGGGCGCGCGGAAGCGCACACAC
>NZ_JBHYVA010001039.1:0-1900 GCF_042750055.1 Streptomyces sp. NPDC059456 | reverse complement strand
ACCGCTCGGCCTCACCGCCCAAACCGCCGCGTGACGTTCAAGTGCGCCCCCGCGGCTTCACCACCCCCCCAGCCCCCCCCCCCCTCCGCGTACGGGTTCCGGCCCGCCCGTGGCAACGGTCCCGCAGACCCGGGTTCCGTTCGACTCGAAGTCATCTTCCGAGCCCGGCGTGTTCACGCAACCCTCCTACGGTCGGCATGCCCGAGCAGTACCTTCCGAGGGGGATTTCCCGCACATGCGTCGCAGTTTCGCGAACACTCCGAAGATCCTGACCGTCCTGGCCGTTGCCTGTGCCGTGGCCGCCGGAACGGCCGTCACCGCCAACTCGGCCACCCAGCAGGGCGATCAGGGGAGGGAGATCCGCAACGTCATCTACCTCCTCGGCGACGGCATGGGCCGCACCCATGTCACCGCCGCCCGCGACCGCTACTACGGTCCCGGCGGCAAACTCACGATGGAGACCCTCCCGTTCACCGGCGCGGTCGCCACGTACGCCGTGGAGAAGGGCAGCCAGAAGCCCGCGCTCGTCACCGACTCGGCCAGCTCCGCGACCGCCTGGTCCTCCGGCGTCAAGACGTACAACGCGGCCATCGGGGTCGACGCGTACGAGAAGAAGACCGCGACGCTGATGGAGCAGGCCAAGGCGGCCGGCTTCGCCACGGGCAACGTCTCCACCGCCGAGATCACCGACGCCACGCCGGCGGCGCAGTTCAGCCACGCACTGCTGCGCGGCTGCCAGGGCCCGGTCTACTCCGAGGCCGCCTGCCTGCCCAAGAAGGACGACGGCACGTACGAGCCGGCGCCCCGGGACAAGACGCTGATCACGCCGATCGCCGAGCAGATCGCCCGCAACGGCACCGCCGACGTCATCCTCGGCGGCGGCCTCGCCCGCTTCGAGCCCGACGACCAGAAGGCCCTCCAGGCCCAGGGCTACCAGGTGCTCGGCAGCTTCGGCGACCCGGCGCTGCCCGCCCAGACCGCCGCCAGCCAGAAGGCCGCCACCAAGGGCGACCTCGACAAGGCCGACGGCAAGAAGGTCGTCGGCCTGTTCAACCGCGGCAACCTGACCGTCGAGCAGGCCAAGGCGGGCCTGCCCGCCGACGCTCCGCAGAAGCAGGAGCCCAGCCTCGCGGACATGACCAGGAAGTCCATCTCGCTGCTGACCGACCGCAGGCAGCAGGACCGCAGGAAGAACAAGGGCTTCTTCCTCCAGGTCGAGGGCGCCCAGATCGACAAGCGCTCGCACGCCAACGACGCCGCCCAGACGCTCGCCGAGGTGAAGGCCTTCGACGACGCGGTCAAGACCGCGTACGAGTTCGCGAAGAAGGACGGCCACACCCTCGTGATCGTCACGGCGGACCACGAGTGCGCCGGCTTCAACATCATCGAGAAGGGCACCTACACCAACGCCGAGGCCGTCGCGCCCCCGGCGAACGTGGACGCCGGCAACACCGCCAACAACAGCGCCCCGTCGCGCGCGGCCTCCGGCGCCAAGGACCCCTCCCGCTCCACCGGCGCCGTCAACGGCGCGGGTTCGGCCGACGCGAAGAACTTCGCGCCCGCCACGTTCCGTACGCCCGACGACCCGGCGGGCGTCAAGGACGGCAGCCCGGAAGCCAGCCTGTGGCTGACGTACCTGTCCGGCAACCACACGGGCGCCGACGTGCCGATCTTCGCCTACGGCCCCACCGGCAGCGCCTTCGCCGCCAGCCAGAACAACACGGAGCTGTACGGGAAGATGTACCGCGCGCTGTTCGGCCGCTCTCCCCAGCAGCACTGACCCTCGGGCAGGGTCTGCGAGGCGATCATGTAGTCCGCTCCGACCGACTGGTCGAGCTCGTCGGTGGCGGAGGCCACCATCGAGGAGCCGACCACGGACAGGCAGGCGACCAGCGCCAGG
>NZ_JBHYVA010001038.1:0-1903 GCF_042750055.1 Streptomyces sp. NPDC059456 | reverse complement strand
GCCGGAGCCGGTATCGCAGGTGGCGGCCGTCATCCGGACCCCGGTGCCGTCGACGACGGACCGGGTCTCCCCCGTCTTCTCCGGCAGCCCGCGCAAGGCCCGGGCCCGCAGACGCGGGGTGACGGGCCCGTGGACCCACAGGAACACGCCGGCGACCGGGAAGCCCGCGGCCCTGACGATGTCGCGTTCAACCATGTCCATGACGGCCGACCCCGTCCCGGCCGCCCGGCCGAGCCGGTGCGGGCACCGGCTCGGGGGCGACGGATCAGGCCGAGGGGTTCGGTTCCGCCTGGTTCGGGACCGCGCCGCCGAAGCGGCGGTCGCGCTGGGCGTACTCCAGGCAGGCCGCCCACAGGTTGCGCCGGTCGAAGTCCGGCCACAGCACGTCCTGGAAGACCATCTCGGCGTACGCGCTCTGCCACAGCAGGTAGTTGGAGGTGCGCTGCTCGCCGCTCGGCCGCAGGAAGAGGTCCACGTCGGGCATGTCCGGGTAGTACATGTACTTCGCGAAGGTCTTCTCGTTGACCTTCGACGGGTCCAGCCTGCCCGCGGCCACGTCCCGCGCGATCGCCTGCGCCGCGTCCGCGATCTCCGCGCGGCCGCCGTAGTTCACGCAGAAGTACAGGGTCATCGCGTCGTTGTCGACGGTCTGCTCCTGGGCGACCTGGAGCTCCTGGACGACCGACTTCCACATCTTCGGCATGCGGCCCACCCAGCGGATCCGGATGCCCAGCTCGTTCATCTCGTCGCGGCGCCGCCGGATGACGTCCCGGTTGAAGTTCATCAGGAAGCGGACCTCGTCGGGCGAGCGCTTCCAGTTCTCCGTCGAGAAGGCGTACAGGGAGAGGTTCTTGACGCCCATCTCCAGGCAGCCCTTGAGCACGTCGAGCACGACGCCCTCGCCGACCTTGTGGCCCTCGGTGCGCGGCAGGCCGCGCTCCTTGGCCCAGCGGCCGTTGCCGTCCATGACCACCGCGACGTGGTTCGGGACGAGCTCGCCGGGGATCTTCGGCGGGCGCTCACCGGACGGGTGCGGCTCGGGAACCTTGTACTCCCGGCGAGAGCGCCCCAGAATCCCGCGTCGTGCCATGTGTCCAGCTCCTATTTCTCGACGTATCGCAGGGAGCGTAGCCCGCGCTCCAGATGCCAGTGCAAATAGGCGGAGACGAGCCCGCTGCCCTCCCGCACGTACCGCGCCTCGCACGCGTCCGCATGCCCCCAGTCGCCCGTCAGCAGCGCGCTGAGCAGGGCGATGGCCTCCGACGAGGGTACGACGCTGCCGGCCACCCGGCAGTCCCCGCAGACGACCCCGCCCGCGGCGACGGAGAAGTGCCGGTTGGGGCCGTGGATCCCGCACTTCGCGCAGTCCGTGAAGCTGGGGGCGTACCCGTTGACCGCGAGGGAGCGCAGCAGGAACGCGTCGAGGATGAGGTTCGGCTCGTGCTCGCCGCGCGAGAGCGTGCGCAGGGCGCCGATGAGCAGCAGGTACTGCTGCACCGCGGGTTCGCCCTCGTTCTCGGTGAACCGCTCGGCGGTCTCCAGCATCGCGGTGCCGGCGGTGTAGCGGGCGTAGTCGGTGACGATGCCGTTGCCGTACGGGGCGATGATCTCGGTCTGGGTGCACAGCGGGAGGCTGCGGCCGATCAGCTCGCTGCCCCGGGCGAAGAACTGCACGTCGGCGTGGGAGAAAGGTTCCAGCCCGGCGCCGAATTTGGACTTCGTGCGCCGCACCCCGCGGGCGACGGCCCGCACCCGGCCGTGACCCCGGGTGAGGAGCGTGATGATGCGGTCCGCCTCACCCAGCTTCTGGGTGCGCAGCACGATGCCGTCGTCGCGGAACAGACTCATGGGCCCATTGTCGCCTGCCGGGGCGCGGCGACGGCCCTCCGCCCGGACACCGGTC
>NZ_JBHYVA010001037.1:0-1911 GCF_042750055.1 Streptomyces sp. NPDC059456 | reverse complement strand
GGCGGCCGGGGCGCTCGCCCCCCCCCCCGCCCCGCCCCGGGCCCCCGGCCGCCCCGCCCCCGGCCGGGCGCGGGCGGGGGCCCCCCCCCCCCCCCCCGACCGGTTGGAGAAGCTGTCATGACGCCGTCCCCCTTGCACCGGGTCCGCTGGACCTCCGCGCTGACCGTGGCCGCGCTCGGCGCGGGTACCGTCCGGGCCCGGCGCCGCCTGCGGGCCGTCCCCGTACTGCCCGCGCCGCCGTCCGCGGCGACGGGACTGCCGCGCGCCGCGGGGTGGCGGCTGCTGACCGCGCGCGGGGTCGAGGCCGGCCCGGCGACGTTCCTGGCCGCCTGCGCGCACGCCGACCGGGAGGGCCTGCGGGTGCTGGACCTGCTGCCGGCGGACCTCGCCACCGAGCGGGCGCTGGGGCTGCTGCGGCTGGTCGACCCGGTCCGGTACCGGGAGGACCGGCTGGCCGAGGGGCGCGGAGCCGGGTACGCCGTCCTGGTCGCCGAGGAGGTGCTGGCCCGGGCCGGGGTGGACCGGGACGGCACGGACCCTGCCGGGACGAACCCCGGCGGTACGGACTCCGGCGGTGCGGACTCCGGCGGGCCCGGCGCGGGACGGACCCGGGCGGAACTCCTGGCGCTGACACGCCGCTTGAAGGAGTACGCGGCCGGCGCCACGGGCCTGGCCATCGCACCCGCCCTGTCCGTCGGCCGGACCGCGGACCCCGCGGGGCCGGTCCGGGCGGCCGAGCTGCGGGCGCAGGGGCTGCCGCCGGGGGCGCTGGCCGCCGCCCAGGTCGGCGGGCTGGCACTGCTGGCGGGGCTCGCCGCGCGGCAGGGCCGGTGGGGTGCGGCCGCGGCCGGGCTGTACTGGCTGCAGCCGTACCTGGTGCTCGGCGGTCCGGGCGCCCCGCTGCGTCCTGCCGATCTCCCCGGGGCGACCGCCGCCCGGCCGGCGCGTTCCCTCGGCGCCGCCGTGCGTACCGCCGCCGCGGTCCTGGGCGCGCCCGCTGACACGAACGCCGGGACCGCCCGTACGGCAGCCGCGTACCGGGCCGAACTGGCCCTGGGCAGCGAGCGGTTCCTGGAGCCGCGGCGGCCCGACTGCCCCTGGTGCGGCTCGCAGCGGCTCTCCGTTCGCGTCCGCGTGCCCGACCTCCTCCAGGGCAAGCCCGGCCGGTTCACCCTGGAGCGGTGCGCGGACTGCGGGCACGTCTTCCAGAACCCCCGGCTGACCCTGGAAGGCCTGGAGTTCTACTACCGGGACTTCTACGACGGGCGCGGCGGCGAAGGCGCCGGCGCGGTCTTCGGGCAGCTGGGCGACTCCTACCGCAAGCGCGCCGAGATGCTCCGCCCGCACACCGCGCACGCACCGGCCTCCTGGCTCGATGTCGGAACCGGGCACGGCCACTTCTGCACCGTGGCGCAGACCCTGTGGCCGGACACCCGCTTCGACGGCCTGGACATGGGCGACGGGGTCGCCGAGGCCGAGCGGCGCGGCTGGGTGGAGACCGGGTTCCAGGGCCAGTTCCCGGAGTTCGCGCAGAAGCTGGCCGCCCGGTACGAGGTCGTCAGCATGTACCACTACCTGGAGCACACGCGTGATCCGCTCGCCGAGCTGGACACCGCGGCCGCCGTCCTCGCCCCCGGCGGACACCTGGCGATCGAGCTGCCCGATCCCGAATCGCGGATGGCGCGGCTGCTGGGATCCGCGTGGCTGCCGTGGTTCCAGCCGCAGCACCAGCACCTGATCCCGGCGCCGAACCTGCGCGAGGCGCTGGCCGAGCGCGGGTTCACCGTCGTGGCCGAGGAGCACGGCCCCGCCCACCAGGGCAATGACTTCTTCGGCGCGGTGGCCCTGACCACCACCCGGCTGGCGCCGGATCCGGACCGCCCCTGGGCTCCCCCGGCCCCGCCCGTACGG
>NZ_JBHYVA010001036.1:0-1918 GCF_042750055.1 Streptomyces sp. NPDC059456 | reverse complement strand
GACGCACTCGCCCGGGTGGTCGCGGCCTTCGCCGCGGGCACCGGGCCCGTGGCCGTCGACGCCGAGCGCGCCTCCGGATACCGCTACGGCCAGCGCGCCTATCTGGTGCAGCTGCGCCGCGAGGGCGCAGGATCCGCGCTGATCGACCCGGTCGGCTGCCCCGACCTGTCCGCACTGGGCGAGGCCCTGTCCTCCTCCGAGTGGATCCTGCACGCCGCCACCCAGGACCTGCCGTGCCTGCGCGAAATAGGCATGGTGCCCACCTCCTTGTTCGACACCGAGCTGGCCGGCCGCCTCGCCGGCTTCCCGCGGGTCGGACTCGGCGCAATGGTCGAGAGCGTGCTCGGCTACGCGCTGGAGAAGGGCCACTCCGCCGTCGACTGGTCCACCCGGCCCCTCCCCGAGCCGTGGCTGCGCTACGCCGCGCTCGACGTGGAGCTGCTGGTGGACCTGCGGGACGCGCTGGAGAAGGAACTGGACCGGCAGGGCAAGCTGGAATGGGCCCGGCAGGAGTTCGACGCCATCGCCGCCGCCCCGCCCGCGCCGCCGCGCAAGGACCCCTGGCGCCGTACGTCCGGCATGCACAAGGTGCGCCGGCGCCGGCAGATGGCCGTCGTGCGCGAGCTGTGGGAGTCCCGGGACCGGATCGCCCAGCGGCGTGACGTGTCGCCCGGCAAGGTGCTCGGGGACGCCGCGATCGTCGAGGCCGCGCTCGCGCTCCCGGCGAACGTGCACGCGCTCCAGGCGCTGCCCGGGTACGGGCAGCGGATGGGCCGGCGCCAGCTGGAGCAGTGGATGGCGGCCGTGGACCGGGCGAAGGGCCTGCCCGAGAACGCGCTGCCGCAGCCGGGGGCGACCCCGGCCGGTCCGCCGCCGCCGCGCTCCTGGGCGGACAAGGACCCGGCGGCCGCGGCGCGGCTGGCGGCGGCGCGGACCGCCGTCTCGGCGCTCGCGGAGGGGCTGAACCTGCCCCAGGAGAACCTGATCACCCCGGACACGGTCCGCCGGCTGTGCTGGGAGCCGCCGCAGCGGCTCGAACCGGACACGGTGGCGCAGGCCCTCGCGGGCCACGGCGCCCGCCCCTGGCAGATCGAGCAGGTGACGCCGGCGCTGGTGACGGCCCTGGCCGTGACCGCCTGACGCACCCCTACCCGTAGAGCCCCCGGCCGCCCGCGGGGGGCTCTTTCCGTCCTGGTTCCGCAACAGAGTCGCCCGACCGCTTTTGAACACGCTCAAACATGGCTAGCTTTTGAACATGCTCAATAGTGGATACGACACATGGGTACGCGAGTTCGAGGCCGAGCGGGAGCGCCGCGGGGCGATCGGGGATCCGAACTGGGAGCGGGGAGCCGCCCTCGATCCGGCGCTCGTACGGAGCCTCCAGCGGTTCCAGGTGGGTGAGGACGGGGACGGCTCGGCCCTGATCGGCAAGGCGGACCGGGCCGGGGACCCGGTCTACGCGCGGGCCGTCCGGCTCTTCGTGGCGGAGGAGCAGAACCACGCGCGGATGCTGGCGCTGCTCCTGGCGGCGGGCGGGGCCGGGACCCTGGCCGGGCACTGGAGCGACGCGGTGTTCGTACGGCTTCGCCGGCTGCTGGGGCTGCGGGTGGAGCTGCTGGTGCTGATGGTGGCGGAGGCGGTGGCCCTGCGGTACTACCGGGCGGTGCGCGACGGGTCCCCGGATCCGCTGGTCGCGGAGGTGGCGGGGCGGATCCTGGCGGACGAGGAACGCCACGTCCCCTTCCACTGCCGGCGGCTGCGGGAGGGCCTGGCGCCGCTGCCGGCGCCGGCCCGCCGGGCGGCGACCCTGGCCTGGCAGGGGCTGCTCGCGGGGGCGGGCGCGGTGGTGGCGGTGGACCACGGCCCGGCCCTGAATCGGCTCGGCGTCGGGCGCCGCCGGTTCATCGCGGACGTGATC
>NZ_JBHYVA010001035.1:0-1932 GCF_042750055.1 Streptomyces sp. NPDC059456 | reverse complement strand
GCGGCTGAGGGGGTAGGAGTGCCGACCCGTGGCCTCGTCGATTTCCGAGTGGGCCTTCTGCAGCATCTGGGACGCGAGATCCATCAGCGCGCGAGCGCCTGCGATCTCTTCCCCGACCCGCAGCTGCTCCGGGTCGGAGGGGTGGCGCATGGCGTAGCCGTGCGCCCTCATCTCGGAGCCGTCGCCGAGTCTGACCATGGCCGCCGCGCTGGTGCGGTGGCCTTCCTCGGTGAACTCGAGCTCCACGTGCCACCCGACGAGTGTGGGCATGGTGCATCACCTCCAGGGGGTCACCCTGTCTCCAGGGTGCGCCCGGGGGTCGGGGAACGCGAGCGGGGAGGGGCCGGTCCGGGCCGGTCGGCGCCGGGCCGTTGAAGATTTTTTCGGCGGGCTGTCACACACGTGCGGCGCCGCGGGTCATGACGGTGAAGAGCTCAACGAAGCCGCCCGATGAGGAGCACCTGATGTCCACCACCGCAACCGTCGTCACCATCGTCGCCGCTGTCATGGCGGGCTTCTCGGGCGCCTCGGTCTTCCTCCGCGCCACGTACGTGGTCGGGCCGCTGGCCGACTACGGGGTCCCCCGGTCGTGGTGGAACCTGCTGGGCGCGGCGAAGACCGCGGGCGGCATCGGCCTCCTCGCCGGCTTCTTCGTCCCGGTGATCGGTCTGCTCGCCGCCATGGGGCTGATGCTGTACTTCACCGGGGCCGTGATCGCCGTCCTGCGGGCCCGTGCCTTCGGACACGCCCCGTTCCCCCTCGTGTACATGGCCCCCGTCGTCGCCGCCCTGCTGCTCGGCTTCCCCGGCTGACCGGCCGGCCGCCGAACAGCCCGCTCCCCCGGCCGTCACCGCCGGGGTGGCGGGCGACGGCTCGTGTCCGCCGGCACCGCCGGCACCTCCGACTGGCCCCGGTCCGAAGGACGTTGCCGTCCGGACCGGCTTGCACGGCCACCCGTGGCCGTCGGGGCTAAGGTCGTCAGAGGGAAGAACGTACGGGGGAGGCATCCGATGACGGCTACCGAGACGGCCGGGGGCACGGACACCGAGTGGTCCGCGGGGCCGGGGCGGTCGATGGGGGCGGTACTGGTCTTGGCGTCGCTGATACCGGCGCTGATCTGCGGCTTCGTGTTCGCCGCATGGCTGCCGTCCGCCATCGGGCGCTACGACGCCTACACGGCGGCGGCGCCGTGCCCCGCCCCCGAGGCGGGGGCGGGGGCCGAGGCGGGGGACTGTCTGCTCACCGTCCCGTTCACCGTCGACGCGACGGTGGTCAAGGAGCACGGCCGGGGCAACCGGTTCAAGGCCGTCCTCTCCGGCGGACCCGCAGGCAACGGGACCGTGTCCTTCGGCGATCCGGGGCCCGTCCTCGCCGGGCTCACCCCGGGCGAGCAGGTGACCGGCGTCGTCTGGCGCGGCACGGTCACGGCGATCGTCAAGGACGGCCTCCGGCAGGCTTCCGCCGACGAACCGCGCGACGAAGCGCAGATCACGGCCGGTCTGGGCACGTTCGCGGGCCTCCTGGCGGCCCTGGGTCTGGGCTTCGCCGCGGCGTACGCCGCCGGGTTCGGCGGGCGGCAGCCCTGGACCTGGCGGTCCCTCGGAAAGCCGCTGGTCATCGGCGCGGCGGTGACCTGCGCGGGTGTGGCGGTCCCCGCGTTCGTGATCGGTCTGCCGTGGTGGGTCGTGCCCGCGGTCGCCGTGCCGTTCGTGGCGTTCGCGTCCGGGCAGCTGTACCGCTACCGCCGGTCGGCGACGGGCTCCGGCCCGGCGGAGTGACGGACTCCCGTCCCGCTCCGTGAACCACCGCGCCGGCCCCGCCTACGCTGCCCCGCATGGGCGGAGCGCGGCGGGCGGGGTGGTGACGGGCGGCAGGTCGGCGGCCTCGGCGGTGTGGCTGCGGGGCGGCAGCGACTTGAGGCGGGCCGGGAGG
>NZ_JBHYVA010001034.1:0-1932 GCF_042750055.1 Streptomyces sp. NPDC059456 | reverse complement strand
ACCGGCGCGGTGGGGGCGGCGGTGGTGCGTCCCACCGTTCGGCCGGGAGGCCTGGCGCGCCCCGCACCGCCTGTGGTTACCTGGGTCCATGACCGTACTCGTGACCCGTCGCCACGTCGACTACGTGCGTGTCACGACCACGGGTTGTCCCGTCACCCGCTGACGCGGCGCCGCGCGGCATCGCTCCGCGCTTCCCACCCGTCACCTCGCTGACCCGCCATGGGCACGTCCCGCCATGGGTACGTCCCGCCATGGGTACGTCCCGCCATGGGTACGTCCCGCTGTGGGTACGTCCCGCTGTGCGTACATCCCGTCGCACCCGCCCCCGTCGTACCCGCCCGCCGAGCCTGCTGCGGCCGCGGCAGTCGTACGGGCAGGTCACGTGGCGGGCCACGGCTCCGAGGTGAACTCCCCCACGCGCCGCCCGCGCCGGCCCCCTCTGCCCGCACCCGCACGGGATTCCGCACATCCCTTCCGGCCTCCCGTGGCCGCTCGCCCCCGCCGTCCGCACGCACCGCCGAGGAGACCCATGAGCCAGCCCGTCGACGCCGTCACCGCAGGCCACACCCCCGAGAGCGAGCCCGCCGGATCCGGGACGCCGGCCTGGTCCTTCGAGACCAGGCAGCTCCACGCCGGCACCGCCCCCGACCCGGTCACCGGTGCCCGCGCGGTCCCCATCTACCAGACCACCTCGTTCGTCTTCCGCGACACCCGGCACGCCTCCGACCTGTTCTCCCTCGCCGAACCCGGGAACATCTACACCCGCATCCACAACCCCACCCAGGACGCCTTCGAGCAGCGCATCGCCTCCCTGGAGGGCGGCGTCGCGGCCGTCGCCCTCGCCTCCGGGCAGGCCGCGGAGACCCTCGCGATCCTGAACCTGGCCTCCGCCGGGGACCACGTCGTCTCCAGCGCCTCCCTCTACGGCGGCACGTACAACCTGTTCCACCACACCCTGCCGAAGTTCGGCATCGAGGTGTCCTTCGTCGAGGATCCCGACGACCTCGACGCCTGGCGGGCCGCCGTACGCCCCCGCACCAAGGCCCTGTTCGCGGAGACCCTCGGCAACCCGCGCGGCAACGTCCTCGACGTCCGCGGCGTGGCCGACGTCGCACACACGGCGGGACTGCCGCTCATAGTCGACAACACCGTTCCCACGCCGTACCTGCTGCGCCCCATCGAGCACGGGGCGGACGTCGTCGTCCACTCCGCCACCAAGTTCCTCGGCGGGCACGGCACCACCCTCGGCGGCGTGGTCGTCGACGCGGGCACCTTCGACTTCGGCGCGCACCCCGAGCGCTTCCCCGACTTCACCGAGCCCGACCCCAGCTACCACGGCCTGCGCTACTGGCCCGCCCTCGGCGCGGGCGCGTACGCCGTCAAGCTGCGCGTGCAACTGCTGCGCGACCTCGGCCCCGCCATCGCACCGCACTCCGCGTTCCTGCTCCTGCAGGGCGTGGAGACGCTGAGCCTGCGCCTGGAGCGGCACTCGTCGAACGCCCTGGCCCTGGCGCAGTGGCTCGAACGGCGTGACGAGGTTTCGGCGGTGCACTACCCCGGCCTGCCGTCCAACCGCTGGTACGAGGCGGCCGGGCGCTACCTGCCGCGCGGCGCGGGGGCCGTCCTCTCCTTCGAGCTGCGCGGCGGCGTCGAGGCGGGCCGGCGGTTCGTGGACGGGCTGCAGCTGTTCAGCCACCTCGCGAACATCGGCGACGTCCGCAGTCTCGTCATCCACCCCGCGTCCACCACCCACAGCCAGCTCGACGAGGCGCAGCTCGCCGCCACCGGCACCACTGCGGGGCTCGTGCGCCTGTCGGTCGGCATCGAGAACGCGGCCGATCTGAAGGCCGACCTGGAGGCCGGCTTCCGCGCCGCGAAGGAGGCGTCCTGAACCCCGCCGCGGCGGCCGAGGCCGACGCGGGTCCCCTTCCC
>NZ_JBHYVA010001033.1:0-1934 GCF_042750055.1 Streptomyces sp. NPDC059456 | reverse complement strand
AGGACCGGGCGGGATCAGGCGGGGGTCAGCCCCGGCGCGGTCGCCTGACCGCCGATACCGCCGGTGCCGTCGGTCTCCTCGTCGTCGAAGTCGTCGGCCTCCTCGTCGAAGACGGAGCTGACGTCGAAGCGGTGCAGCACGTCCTGCGGGTCGGTGTGCCCGAAGGGGGAGCCGAGCCACTCCCCCGGCTCCGCGACCTCCTCCGAGGCGGCGATCCAGAGCGTGGAGTCTCCCTCCTCCAGACCGAACTCCTTGTAGCGGGAGGCGATCTCGTCGGGCTCGTACTCCCCGAAGAGCACGCCCAGCGCACCGGCGGTGCCGCCGTCGTGGACGAGCTCGGCCTCCCGGTCGTGCGCGGCGACCCGCTCGGCCTGGGCGATCAGCCGGGGCGGTTCGACGACGGCGTAGTCACGGCGGATGAGCACGCTGAACGCGGTGGGCTCGGCGGGCCCGGTGTACGGGACTCCGTCCTCGGGCGTGGGGATCTCGAAGGGGGTGACCTCGTCGTACCGGTCGTAGAGGAGTTCGTCGTACTCCTCCGCTGCGGCGGCGAGTTCGTTGAAGGCGGCGTAGACGGCCGGGTCCTCGTCCCCGTTCCTGCTCTCGACCGCGGCGAGGTGACGGTCGAGAGCGGCCTTGACCGCCTCGGCGGCGGCGCGTACCTCGGCAACACTGGGCAGAGCGGCATCAGACATAGTGCAGACGCTATCCGTAGCAGGCCTGTGCCCGCACAATAGATTCGATGCCGGAATACGAATTTGTCGACGTGTACGTGCCCCGCGGTGTGCCCCGCAAGGAGGCGACCCGCCTGCTCACCGAACATGCCGAGTACGGGAACTGGGAACTCGACCGGCTCTCCCTGCATCGGGACGGCAGCCGTCGGGTCCGGCTGCGCCGGAGAATCATCCGTCAGGTCCGCGCCACCTGGTGACGCGGGCCCCGGGGTCGGGGCCCGCGCCGTGAGGGGCTCCGGTCAGGCCGCGTTGCGGGCGCGGCGGTAGAGCACGGCGCCGGCCAGCAGCGTGCCGGCGGCGAGGGCGCCGACGCCGAGGACGTCACCGGCCCCGGTGGCGGCCAGCCCGGCCTGCCGGGCGGGCGTGATCCCCTGGCCGGGGTGCGTGACGGGCGTCCCGCTGCCCGTACCGGGCCCGGTACCGGGCGCACCCGGATTGCCGGGCTGACCGGGCGTGCCGGGGTTGCCGGGCGTACCCGGAGTACCGGGCTGGCCCGGGTGGCCGGGCTGACCGGGCGTGCCCGGCGTTCCCGGGTTGCCGGGCTGACCAGGTGTGCCGGGGTTGCCAGGCTGGCCCGGAGTTCCGGGGTGGCCGGGCGTACCCGGGTTGCCGGGGTGGCCGGGCGTTCCGGGGTTGCCGGGGTGTCCCGGGTGGCCGGGCGTACCGGGGTTGCCCGGGTGGCCGGGGTGGGCCGGCTCGTCGTCGTCGCACGGCTCGTCCGGCTCATCGGGCCCGCCGGGCTGTCCCGGCTGGCCCGGGTGTCCCGGCTGCCCGGGGTGTCCCGGGTGGCCGGGCTGGTTCGGTGTCGCCGAGTGCTGGTAACAGCCGTTCCCGAAGGCCGGGTTGAGCAGTCCCACGACCGAGATGGTGTTGCCGCAGGCGTTCACCGGAGCGTCCACGGGCGCCTGGACGGAATTCCCGGACAGCACGCCCGGAGAGTGCGCGGCGTGCCCGGACGCGCCGGAGTCCGCATGTGCGTAACCCCCACCCAGCGCGAGAACACCTCCCGCGGCCGCCATGATGCTCAGAGTCTTGCGCATGTGTGTCATCCCCCTGCTGTGTACGAACACCGGGCTCCAAAGCCCGGCGGGGGGCGGGGCGGGGCGGGGGTCGGAGGGGGGGGCCCCCGCGGCAACAAAAGGCAGGGTGGGAGCGGGCGTGGGTGGCGGGGGGGGGCAGGTGCGACGGCACTGGGGGGGT
>NZ_JBHYVA010001032.1:0-1934 GCF_042750055.1 Streptomyces sp. NPDC059456 | reverse complement strand
TCGCCACCATGCACAACCTCGCCATGACACGGTGAAACAACAGGTCAAGCACCACTCAGACCTACCCGAGATGGACCTTCTGCAACACCCTTTAGGGCGTGTATCGAAAGTATTTCCTAGGAGATCGTCAGCCTGCCCGGCTACGGTGCGGGCATGGTGAATTTCGTGCTGGTTGCAGGTGCACGGCTCGGGGCGTGGGCGTGGGGCGAGGTGGTGCCGTATCTGCGTGCGGCTGGCCACGGCGTCTATCCGTTGACGCTGTCCGGTCTTGCTGACAAGCGGGGTGTACCGGCAGGGCAAGCGACTCACGTCCAGGACATCGTTGCCGAGGTAGAACGCCAGGGTCTGCGTGACGTAGTCCTGGTGGGTCACAGCTACTCGGGCATCCCGGTCGGTCAGGCCGCGGAGCGGATCGGTGACCGACTGGCCCGCGTGGTATTCGTCGACTCAAGTGTTCCAACTGACGGCGAGTCGTTTGTTTCCGCCTGGCCGGACGCCGGGGCGGCAGTGGAGGCATCAATCGCCGAGAACGGAGGGTTTTGGCCACTCGCGCCAGCTGCTCATTACGACGGCGAAGGTCTCACCGATGAGCAGATCGCACGCCTCGTGCGTGGCTCGACGCCTCACCCAGGTGCCACGCTGACCGAGCCCGCTGTGCTGGCGGGGCCGCTCGGTGAACTTCCGGCGACATACATCCTGTGCGTGATGCCGGGTGCCGAACCAGACGACGCCGAGCCCGACGAAGATGTGGCCGAGCTGCTGAACAGCAAGCGCTGGCGGCTGGACAAGATGGACACCGGCCATTGGCCGATGTTCTCCCAGCCGCGCGAGCTGGCGCAGATTCTCCTCAATGCTGCCGTGGAGTGAGAGCACCTCCACGCCTGCGGGCTTGTTTTGGACGCGCTTGATGTGTGCTGGTCACAGCCATTCGCCGATGGCCGCTATGAGGACGGTCGCCTCGTAGCGGACCGCTAGCTTGTCGTATCGCGTGGCGACGGCGCGGTACCTCTTGAGGCGGTTGATCCCACACTCAACCGCGTGGCGCTCACGGTAGTCGAGTGGGTCGAACTTCGGCGGCCGGCCGCCGCGAGAGCCGCGCTGCTTGCGGTGTCGAGCCTGGTCGACCTTGTCCGGGATGGTGCAGCGGATCCCCCGGCGACGCAGATAAGCGCGGTTCTTGCGGGAGGCGTACGCCTTATCAGCACGCACCCGATCAGGACGGACGCGCGGCCGGCCCGGCCCGATGCGGGGCACGCGGACCTTCCTCAGCACGGGTTCGAACTGCAGCGAGTCGCCGCGTTGCCCGGCCGTTACCACGATCGACATGGGCTTCTGGCCCTGCTCGACGGCCAGGTGCACCTTGGTGGTGAAGCCGCCGCGCGAGCGCCCCAGTCCATGATCTCGGGGCTCGGTGAAGACACCACCCGGCGGTTCCTTCTGAAGATCACCCTGCTTCCGCGCTCCAGCCGCATGCTGATGGGCGCGGCACACCGTGGAATCGACGCTCAGATCCCACACGATCGCACCCTTCGCATCGGCCAGAGACTGGAGCCGGCTGAAGACCCGGTGCCAGGTGCCGTTTCGCTGCCATCGGCGGAACAAGTCGTAGATCCGGCCTCACGGGCCGTACTCGACGGGCACGTCTCGCCACGGAACGCCCGTTCGGACCCGGAACCGTATGCCGTCGATCAACTGCCGCCGGGGCCAGACAGGCGGCCGCCCGGCCCTCGTCCCCGTAGGCAACAACGGCTCCAACACCGCCCACTGTTCATCAGTGAGATCACCCCGCCCCATGAACGAAGATCATTCATGAAGAAAGATCCACTTTCGATACAGGCCCTAAAGGGTGTTGCAGAAGGCTCAGTTCTGGGCATTTTGCCTGTATGGGTGGGGTGTTGCGGGCTGAGCTGGTGTGGGTAGAGACGTTCACGGGC
>NZ_JBHYVA010001031.1:0-1935 GCF_042750055.1 Streptomyces sp. NPDC059456 | reverse complement strand
CCACAACAACACACCCCACCAACAACAAAAACACCAAAAAACACACACCCCAAAACCCCCATCCCATTGGGTATCGGGGGCTCGTTTATGTGTAAACGACACAGGTCCGGAGCCATGATCGTCACGAAGTCGACCCCGGAGTCGACGCGGACCCGCTCGGCGTAGGGCTGGAGGGCGGCCGAGGGGCTGCCGCCCCGACCCGCCGCGCGCACGGCCTCGTGGACGGACGGGGAGTCGGCGACCGCGCGGGCCACGGCCCCCGCCTGGCGCCGGGCGGCCTCCTCGGCCTGCCCGCGGGCGGTGGCGTACGCGAAGACCGCGCAGCCGGCGACGACCACGGCGACCAGCAGCACCTGCATGGCGAAGAGCTGGCCGGCGAGGCTGCGCGGCGGACGGGGGAACCGGAACATGGCGTTCAGTGTGCACCCGGGTGTGAACTCAATGAACGCAACGGTGACCGGGGTCACAGCCTCGGGCGATGGTCCTCCCGGGACGTATTCAGCACCAGGAGGCGAGCCGTGGCCGGCAGACGCGACAAGACCCATTATCTCTACATCGCGGTGATCGCCGCGGTGCTCCTCGGCATCGCCGTCGGCTTCGCCGCGCCGGGCACGGCCGTGGAACTCAAGCCGCTGGGCACCGGCTTCGTGAACCTCATCAAGATGATGATCTCGCCCGTGATCTTCTGCACCATCGTGCTGGGCATCGGGTCGGTGCGCAAGGCCGCCAAGGTCGGCGCCGTGGGCGGGCTCGCCCTCGGCTACTTCATGATCATGTCCACGGTGGCACTGGCCATCGGGCTCGTCGTCGGGAACCTGCTGGAGCCGGGCAGCGGACTGCACCTGACCGAGGCCGTCAAGCACGCCGGAGAGGCACAGGCCAAGGCGGGCGGGGCGCAGAGCACGCCCGAATTCCTGCTCGGGATCATCCCGACCACCCTGGTCTCGGCCTTCACCGGCGGCCAGGTGCTCCAGACGCTGCTGGTGGCCCTGCTGTGCGGGTTCGCGCTCCAGGCCATGGGTCCGGCGGGCGAGCCGCTGCTCCGGGGCATCGGCCACGTGCAGAAGCTGGTCTTCCGGGTGCTCGCGATGATCATGTGGGCGGCGCCGGTGGGCGCGTTCGGCGCGATCGCCGCGGTGGTCGGCGCAACCGGAATCGACGCACTGAAGTCGCTCGCCGTCATCATGATCGGTTTCTACACGACCTGCCTGCTGTTCGTGGTCGTCGTGCTCGGCACCCTGCTGCGGGTGTGCACCGGGCTCAACGTGTTCTCGCTGCTGCGCTACCTGGGCCGCGAGTTCCTGCTGATCCTCTCCACCTCCTCGTCGGAATCGGCGCTGCCCCGGCTGATCGCGAAGATGGAACACCTGGGCGTCTCCAAGCCGGTGGTGGGCATCACCGTGCCGACGGGCTACTCGTTCAACCTGGACGGGACCGCGATCTACCTGACGATGTCCTCCCTGTTCATCGCGGAGGCGACGGGCAAGCCGCTCGCCCTGGGCGAGCAGATCTCGCTGCTGCTGTTCATGATCGTGGCCTCGAAGGGCGCGGCCGGGGTGACCGGCGCGGGGCTCGCGACGCTGGCCGGCGGGCTCCAGTCGCACCGGCCGGAACTCGTCGACGGCGTCGGCCTGATCGTGGGCATCGACCGCTTCATGAGCGAGGCCCGGGCACTGACCAACTTCGCGGGCAACGCGGTGGCGACCGTGCTCATCGGCACCTGGACCAAGGAGTTCGACCGCGAGCGGGCCACCGAAGTCCTGGCGGGACGCCTGCAGTTCGACGAGACCACGCTGGTCGACGACGACCACGGCACGCAGATCCCCGCCGTGCCCGCCCCGTCGCCGGCCGGCGTCAAGGACGGCGTACCCGCCAACGACAGTCTCATAATAAAATCTCCGATACCACGATACCCAGTTAGAAGGCGGGTTATCT
>NZ_JBHYVA010001030.1:0-1943 GCF_042750055.1 Streptomyces sp. NPDC059456 | reverse complement strand
CAGCACGCCGATGGTTCCTGTGGGTGACAGGGTCAGGTCCGAATAGCCGGCCCGGGGCCGGGGGGGCCCCCCGCCCGGCCGGGGGCCCGGCGCGCCCGGGTGCCCGGCCCGCCGGTGGCCGAATAGGGTCGTGGGATGGCACGACCACGGCGCATCGTCCTTGTCCGGCACGGAGAATCGGAGGGCAATGCCGATGACACGGTGTACGAACGGGAGCCCGACCACGCCCTGCGGCTGACGGCCCAGGGGCGCGAACAGGCCGCCGAGGCCGGCGTACGGCTGCGCGAGCTGTTCGGCGAGGAGCCGATCAGCGCGTACGTCTCCCCGTACCGCCGGACCCTGCAGACGTTCCGGGAGCTGCGGCTCGAGCCGGGGCGGGTCCGGATGCGCGAGGAGCCGAGGCTGCGCGAGCAGGACTGGGGGAACTGGCAGGACCGGGACGACGTACGGCTGCAGAAGGCGTACCGCGACGCGTACGGGCACTTCTTCTACCGCTTCGCGCAGGGCGAGTCGGGCGCGGACGTGTACGACCGCGTCGGCTCCTTCCTGGAGAGCCTCTACCGCAGTTTCGAGGCTCCGGACCATCCGCCGAACGTACTGCTGGTGACGCACGGGCTGACCATGCGACTGTTCTGCATGCGCTGGTTCCACTGGTCGGTGGCCGAGTTCGAGGCCCTGTCGAACCCGGGGAACGGCGAATTCCGGGTGCTCCTGCTGGGACCGGACGGCCGGTACCGCATGGACCGCCCGTTTGAGCGGTGGACCACACCCGAGCCTTATGACCTGGACGGCTAGAGTGGCCCGGGATGACCGCTGACTCCTCTTCCGAAAGGCGCTACGCACGCGCCATGGCCAGCCTGCGCGGGCTGGCTCTGGGTGACGCCCTGGGCTCCCAGTACTTCGTCCCCGTGAACTACCCCCTCCTCAAGCGCCGCGAGCTGCCCGCCGGCACCGGGACCTGGCAGTGGACCGACGACACCGAGATGGCCTGCTCGGTCGTGGCCGTCCTCGCCGCGCACGGACGCATCGACCAGGACGCCCTGGCGAGCTCCTTCGCCCACCACCACGATTTCGACCGCGGGTACGGGCCCGCCGTGAACCGGATGCTCCGCCTCGTCCGGGAGGGCGAGGACTGGCGCACGCTGGCCGCCGAACTGTTCAACGGGCAGGGCTCGTGGGGCAACGGCGCGGCCATGCGCATCGCACCGCTGGGCGCCTGGTACGCGGACGACCCGGAGCAGGCCACCCACCAGGCGGAGATCTCCGCCTACACCACCCACCAGCACCGCGAGGCGGTCTGCGGGGCGATGGCCGTCGCCGCGGCGGCCGCCCTGGCGGCGGCTCCGGCCGGTCCGCCGAAGGCCGCCGACCTGCTGGACGGTGTGATCGCCCTGGTGCCGCGCAGCGCCGTGGGCGCGGGGCTGCGGCGCGCGCGGGACATGCTGGACTACGGAGACGCGACGACGGTCGCGGCGGTGCTGGGCTGTGGGCGACGCACGAGCGCCCACGACACCGTGCCGTTCGCCCTGTGGTCGGCGGCGCGGTCGCTGGACGATTTCGAGCGGGCGTTCTGGACCACCGCGCAGGTGGGCGGGGACGTCGACACGACCTGCGCGATCGTCGGCGGGGTGCTGGGGGCGCGCGGCGACGCGGTGCTGCCCGCCGCCTGGCTGTCCCGTACGGAGGCCCTGCCGGCCTGGCTGCCGGAGACGGCGGCGCACTAGCCGGCGCTCGGCAACCGGCGCCCGGCAACCGGCAACCGCGGTCCGCATCCGGCGGTCTGAATCCGGCGGTCGGAGGTCGGCGGCCCGGCCGGGGCCTGCCGGCCGGGTGAGCGGGCGAGCCGGCGTCCCCAGTCGGGCGCCACGCCCCGCTCCGATTGTCACGGTCCTGCCACAGGGGCCCGTCCGGTATGGCTGAAGGCGCACGTCACGGGCCTACCC
>NZ_JBHYVA010001029.1:0-1951 GCF_042750055.1 Streptomyces sp. NPDC059456 | reverse complement strand
AGCGGGAACTGCGCGTCGTGGGACACGCCGCCGGCAGCGGCGTCTGGTTCTCCGACACCGAAGCCCGCACCCTCTCCGGACACCCCGACACCCTCGACGCCCTCGTCCTCCTCGACGCCGACCCGGCCCGGGCCCGCGCCGCCGTCGACGGCCGCGCCCAGGTGCTGACCGGCGCCGACCGCGCCGTCGACCCGCAACTCGCCGGCGCCAAGGAGATGCTGACCGGCCTCGGCGGCTCCTTCGGCGGCACCGCCACCCTCGTCGCCGTCTTCACCGCCGCCGCCACCGTGGCCCTGTCCGTCGGGCAGCGCTCCCGCGAGTTCGCACTGCTGCGCGCCGTCGGAGCCACCCCGCGCCAGATCCGCCGCACCGTCGCCACCGAAGCCCTGCTCGTCGCACCGGCCGCCGGCGCACTGGGCTGCCTCCCCGGCATCGGCCTCGCCGCCTGGTGGTTCGGACAGCTCCGGGCCAAGGGCGCGATCCCCGCCGGCGTCGAACTCACCGTCTCCTGGATCCCCCTCGTCACGGCCGCCGCCGCCGGACTCGCCACCGCGCTGCTCGCCGGCTGGGCCGCCGCCCGCCGCCCCGCCCGGATCCGGCCCGGCCAAGCCCTCGCCGAAGCCGCCGTGGAACGGCTGCGCCCGGGGTGGATCCGCACCCCCCTGGGCATCGCCGCCCTCGCAGGTGGCGCCACCTGCGCGGGCCTGGCCGCCACCGGCCGCGGGGAGGACGCCGCCAATGCCGCCCTCGGCGTCGTCATGCTCTTCATGCTGGCCGTGGCCCTGCTCGGCCCCCTGATCGCCCGCGCCTGCGCCGCCGTACTCGGCCTCCCGCTGCGCGCCGGCGGCGCGTCCGGCTCCCTCGCCGCCGCCAACTCCCGTACCAACGCCCGCCGGCTCGCCTCCGCGATCACCCCGATCGTGCTCGCCATGGCCTTCTCCTCGACCCTGGTCTTCCTGCACACCAGCGAGGAACGCGCCGTCCGGCAGCAGCAGGAGGCCGGCCTGATCGCCGACCACGTGATCGCCGACCCGTCCTCCGACGCCACCCGTGCGGGCGTCGCGATCACGCGTACCTCCGTCCTCGTGATGACCGGCACCGGCACGGAGCGCTCGCTCCGGTCCGCCTCCGCACAGGGCGTCGCGGGCGACGTCACCACCGTGCAGGATCTGGGCGTGCGTGCGGGCAGCCTCACCGCGCTCCGGCCCGGCACCGTCGCCGTGGACCGCACCCTCGCCGACTCCGCGCACGCCGGCGTCGGCGACCGCATCGAACTCCGCCTCCCCGACGGGACCCCGGCCACCCCCGAGATCGTCGCCGTCTACACGCGCGGCCTCGGCCTCGGCGAGATCACCCTCGCGGCGTCCGACCTCACCGGCCGCACCACGGCCGGGCACCCCACCGAACTCCTGATCCGCGGCCCCGTCCCGGCGGGCATCGGCCCGGCCGTGTCCGCATCGGCCTGGACCACCGCCCGCAGCACGGACCGCGAGGTCAACGCCTGGGCCAACACCACCATGGCGGCCGTCCTCGGCGGCTTCGCCGCCGTCACCGCCGCCAACACCCTCGTGATGACCGTCCTCGACCGCCGCCGCGAACTGCGGATGCTGCGCCTCGTCGGCTCCACCCGCCGCCAGGTGCTGCGCATGCTCCGCTGGGAGGCCCTGCTGATCGGCGGCGCGGGCGTCGGCCTCGGCACCGCGATCGCCCTGGCCACGCTGTTCCCGCTGACCAAGGCCGTCACCGGGGCGCCCCCGCACATCCCGCCGGTGCTGTACGCCTCCTTCGCGGCCGCCGCACTGGCCCTGGGCCTGGCGGCCACCGCCCTCCCGGCACGCTGGACCCTCCACCGCGACGGCCGGACCACAACGGCCTAGCCGCCACCGTACGTCCGTACCTCCGTACGCCCTGCGCGCGGCCCCCCCCCCAGCGGCGGGGCGCGGGGCCCCCG
>NZ_JBHYVA010001028.1:0-1959 GCF_042750055.1 Streptomyces sp. NPDC059456 | reverse complement strand
CGGCCCGCCCCCGGGGGGGCCCCCGCGGGCGGCGCCGCCCGCGCCCTCGCCGTCGACGGGAAACCGCTGACCGGGGACGGGATCCAGGTCCGCCGGGTGGCGGGCACCCACCGCGGCCGGCTGCTCGTCGAGGCCGGGCAGCGCGACCCCGCCGAACAGCAGGTGCTCCTCCTCGACCCCGCCACCGGGGAGCCGACCCCGCTGGCCGACGGACCCGGCGTGCACGGCGTCCAGGCCTCCTCCGGGACGCTGCTGCTCACCACCGCCGACGCCGACGGGATCCGGCGCACCGTACGCACCGCCGACGGGCGGGAGTTCGTCCCCGCCGACCTGTCCGCGCCGCTGCCGTACCGGGTGGTCCCGCTGCTGGAGCGGGTCACCGAGCACGGCATCCCCACCGCGGTCGTGTTCCCCCGCGGCCACGTCCCCGGCCGGCGGCTGCCCGTCCTCGTGGACGGCTACGGCGGCCCCGGCTTCCAGGACGTGTCCGCCGAGCCTCGCCGCTGGCAGCACCGCCAGTGGTGGGCCGACCGGGGCTTCGCGGTGGTCACCGTCGACAACCGGGGAACCCCGTACGTCTCGCCCGCCTTCACCCACGCCGTGCACCGCGGGTTCTCCGACGTCACCCTGGACGACCAGGTCGCGGCGCTGCACGCGCTCGCCGACCGCCACCCGGACCTGGACCTCGGCCGGGTCGGGGTGCGCGGCTGGTCGTACGGCGGCTACCTGTCCGCGATGGCGGTGCTGCGCCGCCCGGACGTCTTCCACGCGGCGGCGGCCGGAGCCGCGCCGACCGACTTCCGGCACTACGACACGGCCTACACCGAGCGCTACCTCGGACTCCCGCAGGAACACCCCGAGGTGTACGAGCGCGACTCGCTGATCCCGGACGCCCCGAACCTGACCCGGCCGCTGCTGCTGATCACGGGACTCGCCGACGACAACGTCCATCCCTCGCACACCCTGCGGCTCTCGCAGGCCCTGACGGACGCCGGACGCCCCCACCAGCTCCTGGCCCTGCCCGGTGTCACCCACATGACGCCGAACGGCACGAAGGAGAAGCTCATGGCGCTGGAACTGGAGTTCTTCCGCCGCGAACTGGCCTGACCGACGGTGCGGCCGGTGACGCCGCTCAGCCGGTGGCGTCCCGGTGCGCGCCCCGGGCGAAGGCGAGGATCGCCGGCACGGCCTCGTGCAGACCGGTGAAATGCCGGTGCACCCCGGCGACCGGGGTCGGCGTGTTGACCCCCCAGACCGTCATCCCGGCCCGCAGCCCGGACTCGACGCCGGACGGCGCGTCCTCGATGACCAGGCAGTCCTGCGGCGCGGCGCCGAGGAGCTCCGCGGCCAGCAGGTAGGGCACCGGCGACGGCTTTCCCTCGGCGACGCAGGCGGCGTCCACGACGACGTCCGGGACCGGCAGGCCGGTCCGGGCGAACCGTCCGCGCACCCGGTGCCCGTAGTTCGAGGTCACCAGCGCCCAGCGGCCCGGGGGCAGGCCGGCCAGCAGCTCCGCCGCGCCGTCGAAGGCGGCGTAGACACCGGACCGGACGTCCTCGTCCTCCAGCTCGTGCAGCGCGGCGAGGCAGGCCTGCGGGTCCTGATCGGGGGCCACCTCCGCGAAGGTCTCCAGGGGACGGGTCCGCAGCGCCACCCGGTGGACGGCGGCGGGGTCGAGCCCGTGGCGCGCCGCCCACGCCTCCCAGACGCGGCGCTGGTTGGCGACCGCGTCGATCAGGGTCCCGTCGACGTCGAAGAGGACGTACGGCACGGGGGCGGGACGGGGCGGTCCGCTGTTCTCGTCGATCACGCCGTGATCATGTCATCGGGCCGTCGGGGCGCGGACGGCGGGGGGGGCCCCCGCCGGGCCGGGCGGCGCCGCGGGCCACCCACATCCCCGGGATACCCCGCCGGGACCGGGGGACTGGGAGGCCCCCGCCCCAGAGGCGGCGCTCCCCC
>NZ_JBHYVA010001027.1:0-1960 GCF_042750055.1 Streptomyces sp. NPDC059456 | reverse complement strand
GCCCGCCTCCCACTCCTCGGCCAGCACCCTCAGCGAGACGCCGGGCGCCCGGCGCCGGGCCAGCCCGAGCAGACCCGGCGCCAGCGCCGCACCGACGAGGTCCGAGGCCTGGACGGTGAAGGTGCGGCGCAGTGCGGCGGGGTCGATCCCGCCGCTCGGGGTGAGCAGCGCCTCCAGCCGGCGCACCACCGCGGCGGCTTCGTCCCGCAGCGCCTCCGCGCGGGGCGTGGGCACCATCGCCTGTCCTGCCCGCACCAGGAGCGGATCCTGGAGCACCCGGCGCAGCCGGGCCAGGGTACGGCTCATCGCCGCGGGGGACGTGTGCAGCCGCGCGGCGGCGCGGGTGACGCTCTGCTCGGTCAGCAGGGCGTCGAGGGCGACGGCGAGATTGGCGTCGAGGTTCGGGACTGGGCTGCTCACCGGCATCATTCCGTTTCGGGCAATGATTGGATGCTGAAGTTCCCATTGTGGCAATGCGGTTCGGGTTCGCACGATGAGGGGGCACCACCGATCCGTCACAGACCGCGAGGTTTTCATGATCGTCATTACCGCCCCCACCGGAAACATCGGCCGACGGCTGCTGTCCCTGCTGGTCGAGGTCGCGCCCGCACACGGACAGGAGTTGCGCGTCGTGGTCCGCGATCCCGCCCGGCTCCCCGAGTCCGTACGCGGACGGGTCGAGGTGGTCACCGGCTCGCACGGCGACGCAGCGACCGTCGACCGTGCCTTCGCCGGGGCCGACGCCGTCTTCTGGCTGGTGCCCCCGGACGCCTCCCGCACTCCGGACGAGGCGTACAGCGGCTTCACCCGGCCGGCCGCGCGGGCGTTCGCCGCCCACGGCGTCGGCCACGTCGTCGGCGTCTCCGCGCTCGGCCGCGGCACGCCGCAGGCCGGCCGGGCCGGGCTGGTCACCGCCTCCCTGGCCATGGACGACCTGATCGCCGACTCGGGCGTCGCCTACCGCGCGCTGGCCAACCCGTCGTTCTTCGAGAACCTGCTGGAGGACGCCGACTCGATCCGCGAGCACGGCGTCTTCTCCGACACGGCCGCCGCGGACCGTCCGGCCCCGATGGTGGGCGTCGCCGACATCGCCGCGGTCGCGGCCGGGCTGCTGCTGGACCGCTCCTGGACCGGCGTCGGCAGCGTTCCGGTGCTCGGCCCGCAGGACCTCTCGCCCGAGGACCTGGCCCGCATCATGACCGCGGAGCTCGGCCGGCCGGTCCGCTACGAGCGCCAGACGCTCGACGAGATGCGCTCCGCCATGCTCGGCCACGGCCTCAACGAGGCCTTCGTCGAAGGCATGGTCGACATGAAGCGCGCCAAGGACGAGGGCCTCGACTCGGGCGCCGACCGTCCGGGCTTCGGCCGCTGGGCCGTCGACCGATCCGGCGACGGCCGCGCACCGCAGGCGGGTCCGGGAACCGGATTCGCGCAGTGGTGCGCCCAGATCCTCAAGCCCGCCGTCCTCGCCGCCCCGGAGGCCCACGATGCCCACTGACCGAACCGAACCGCCGGTGACCGCGTTCATGCTGGTCAAGACCACACCGGAGTGGCTGGCGATGACCGTGGCCGAACGCGTCCGGGCCTTCACCACCCACGTCGTCCCGGTGGTCGAGGCCCGCACCCGCGGCGTCCGTTCCCGGTTCTACGACACGGAGTTCTACTCGGCGCGGGTCACCGACGTCTGGGTATGGGAGGCGGACGACCACGACGCCTACCGGCTGCTGATCGACGCGCTGCGCGAAACCCCTTTCTGGGACCGCTACTTCGACGTGGTGGACCTGCTCGTGGGCACCGAGAACGGCTACGCCCGCACCTACGGCCTGGAGCCGGTGGCCACGCTCGCCACCTGACGCTCCCGCCGGACCGACCGGGGGGGGGGGGGGGGGGCCACCCGCGGCCCCCCCGGGGGCCGCGCCCAGGCCGGTGCGACGGCGGCGGCGGTGGCGGTGCCCGCGCT
>NZ_JBHYVA010001026.1:0-1962 GCF_042750055.1 Streptomyces sp. NPDC059456 | reverse complement strand
GGGCCGGCATCGGCGCCGGGGGCCGGGGCGCCGAGGCGGCCGCCACGACCGACGGCGGCGGGTACACGGCCTCGGCGGGCAGCCGGCGCTCCAGCCGGACGAGTGCCAGGGCGGCCCCGGCCGCGGCGAGGGCGAGGACGGCCCAGGGCAGCCGGCCGTCGACGGCGAGCAGGGCGGTGAAGAGCGAGGGGGCCAGCGCGGAGGCCAGCGAGTGGGACACCTGGTAGGTGGCCAGGTAGCGGCCGCGGACGGCTTCCGGGGCGGCGGAGACCGACAGGGCACCGCCGGAGGGGCTGTGCACCAGCTCGCCGAGGGTGTAGACGACGACGATGGCCATCAGGGCGACCAGGGTGGCGGTCTGACCGGGGCGCAGGGTGCCGAGCACGATCTGGCCGACGAAGGCCGCGGCGAAGAGCAGGGCGCCGAGCGCGGCGGAGCGGGTGCGGCGGGCTCCGGAGCGGCGGACCCGGCCCGCGACGAGCACGCCGATCCCGGCGCACAGGGCGGTGTTGAGGGTGAAGGCGGCTCCGGTGAGGGAGTCGGGCCCGTGCAGCCAGGTGGCGATGTAGAGCGGGAAGAGCACGGACAGGGCGGCGTAGCCCAGCGCGGTCAGGAAGTTGGCGGCGGTCAGGGCGAGGAAGGGACGGTCGCGCAGGACCATCCGGTAGCCGGCGGCGGGCCGCCCTGCGGAGGCCGTCGGCGCGTCGTGCACCGGGCGGACGCGGCGGACGAGCAGCCCGGCGAGCGCGAAGGCCAGTGCGTTGCCCCAGACGGTGTAGGTGAAGGCGGCGGTCCCCCAGAGCGCGAGCACTCCGGAGACGATCAGGGCCCCGGCGCCCATCCCGGCGTTCTGCAGGGCGCGCAGCGAGGCCTGGAGCCGGTCCCGGTCGGCGCCGCGTGCGACCTCGCCGATCAGGGACTGCTGGACGACGGGGAAGGACCGGTCGGCCAGGGCGGTGACGAGGGCGACGGCGGCGAAGGCGGGCAGCGAGCCGGCGAAGGGGTAGAGCGCGAAGCCGAGGGCGCGGACCCCGTAGAGGGCGAGGACGATCCGCTTGGCGCCGAACCGGTCGACGGCCGAGCCGGCCAGCGGCAGGACCGCCAGCCCCGCCAGGCCGGTGACGGTCATCACCAGGCCGACGAGGGCGAAGGAGAGGCCGGTGACGTGGTGGAAGAAGACGAGCGAGAACGGGACGTACATGCCGGTCCCGACCGCGCTGACACCGGCGCCGACAAGCAGGGACCGCTCCCCCGCCACCCTTGTTTCCCTGGCCTTGGCCATCGTTTCCCCCCAAGTAGGTTGATGGAAAGTAGCTTATCCCTAAGCTACTTTCCGTCAAGCAACTTTCTTGCGAACGACTGGAGGGACACTTGATACTGCGTGCATGACCGAGGCCAACAAGGACGCCGTCGACGCGATCATCGACCAGTGGCACGCAGTGCGACCGGACCTGGAAACCGCCCCCATGGCCGTCTTCGGCCGCATCTACCGGATCTCCCGGAGCATGGGGGACGCGATGGAACGGGCCTACGCCCGATACGGGATCTCGCGCGGCGAGTTCGACGTCGTCGCCACCCTGCGGCGCTCCGGCGCCCCGTACACGCTCTCGCCGCGCCAGCTGTCGGCCACGCTCATGCTCACGACGGGCGGCATGACCGGGCGCCTGGACAAACTGGAGAAGGCCGGGCTGCTCTCCCGCAGGCCCGATCCGCACGACCGGCGCGGACTACAGGTGACGATCACCGACCGCGGGCTCTCGCTCATCGACGAGGCCGTCGCCGCCGGGCTGGAGGTGCAGCGCGCCGCCCTCACCGGCCTCGAGGACGAGGAGGTCACGGCCCTGACCGGTCTCCTGCGCAAGCTGCTGGCCGGGGTCTAGGCCGCCCCGCGAACCGCCCCGCGAACCCCTGGCGCAAGGGGCGGCGGCGGGCTGCGGAACGCACGACGGGGCGCCGGGGGTC
>NZ_JBHYVA010001025.1:0-1965 GCF_042750055.1 Streptomyces sp. NPDC059456 | reverse complement strand
GGCCCGCGGGGGCGGGCGGGCGGGGGTGCGCCCCGCCCCCCCCCCCCCCGGCGTTTCCGTACCGCTGGGGCGCCCCGGGAAGCCGGGGTCAGCCGCGACCGCGCGGCAGCGGGAGGCGGGCCCGGCTGCGGGCCAGGGCGGCGCCCGCCTTGGCCAGCGGGGCCGCGGCGCGGGCCGTCAGGGCCGACCAGCGGGCCGCCGCCGCCCAGCGCAGGCGCACCGCCGAGCGGGGCAGGAACAGCGCGCGCAGCCGGGAGCGGCGGCTCACGGAGCCGAGCAGCGCGGCGTGCACCAGCAGGACGTCCGCCGCGAGGCCCTCGTACGGGACCTGCGCGCCGGGCGGGGCGTACAGCGCCCGCTCCACCGCTCCCGCGACCCGGTGCACCGCATCGGCCGCTTCGGGTTCGAGCCGCCCCAGCACCACCACGCGGCCCGCCGCCCGGCGCGGCGACAACGCCTCGTCGGGGGCGATGCCCACGTCCCAGGCCGCGTCACCCAGTTCCTGCCACCCGGCCATCACGTCACCCGCCGCCAGCCGGCGGCCCCGGAGCCGCCTGCGCCACAGCAGCGGCAGCAGCGGCAGGGCGAGCAGGGCCAGGACCGGCAGGGTCCAGCCCAGGACCGCGGTCAGCGACGGGCCGCCGCCGGCGGAACCCGCGTTCTGGTGCGGCGCCGCGGCCCCGCACTCGCCCAGCTTCTTCTCCTCCGGCGGGCAGGCGTCGGTCTGCGAGGGCGCCGCCGACGGCTGCGCCGCACCCTGCGAGGGCTGCGCCGTCGGCGCGGACGGCTGGGGCAGCGGCGTCTCGGGCCGCGAGTAGTCCGGAACCGTGATGCCCTGGCGCGGCGTCGGCTCGAACCGGGTCCAGCCCGCGCCCTCGAAGTACAGCTCGGGCCAGGCGTGCGCGTCGCGCATCGACACGTTCACGCTGCCGTCCGCCTGCTTCTCGCCGGGGGTGAAGCCCACCGCGACCCGGGCCGGGATGCCGAGCGTGCGCGACATCGCCGCCATCGAGAACGCGAAGTGGATGCAGAACCCCTCCTTGTCCGCGAGGAACCGGGCGATGGCCTGCGGCCCCGTACCCGAGGCGACCTTCGTGTCGTAGCGGAACCCGCCGTTCTCGGCGAAGTAGTCCTGGAGCTCCACCGCCCGCGTGTAGTCGTCCTTCGCGCCCTTCGTGACCTGGCGGGCCGTATCGGCGACCACCGGCGGCAGGTTGTCCGGAAGCTTCGTGTACTCGGCCTTGATCGCCGGATCCGGCTGCGGAGCCGCCTGCAGCTCCACGGCCGTCGGCCGCAGCAGCAGACTGCGGACCGTGTACATGGCGCCCTGGACGTTCTGGAACCGGTCCTTGCCCAGCTGGTCCCCGACCAGGGTCCGGCCGGCCGGCTCGAACCGCCACTTGCCCGGGATGTCCACGGACGTCGCCGGGTAGGGCATCGGCAGGTAGCGCTGCGCGTACGTGTCGGCCGCCGAGATGCTCGTGCGCACCTCGGTTCCGGTGGCCCGGACCTGATCGCTCAGCCCCGGCGGGACCGGCAGCCGCTCCGGTACGTCGGTCAGGGCCCGCCCGGAGGCCTCCCACTTGACGCCGTTGAACTCGTCGAGCGCCAGGATCCGCAGGTACTGCTCGCCGAGCTGCGGGCTGTCGGTGCGGTACTTCAGCACGACCCGGTTGTCCGGCGTGTTCAGGCTGCTCTGGAGGGACACCAGCGGGTTGACCGCCGAGATCGTCCCGCCGATGCCGGTGCCGCCGCCCTCGGCGTCACCGCGTGCGCCGAGCAGCCCGCCGCCGAGGGAGGGCAGCACCGCCGGCACCACCAGGGCGATGCCCAGCGCGACCGCGCCGATCCGCCGCCCGGTGCGGACGGGGGCCACCGCCTGCGCCGGGGCCGCGACGCCCCCGTACCCGGAGGCCGACGCCGCCCGCCCGCCGGGGGCCGCGCCGAAGACCCGGCCCCACTGGG
>NZ_JBHYVA010001024.1:0-1980 GCF_042750055.1 Streptomyces sp. NPDC059456 | reverse complement strand
AGACCCCCCCCCCGCGCGGGGCGCCGCGCGGGGGGCCGGGCCGGGGGGGGCGCCCCCGGGGCGGCCCCGGGGGGCGGGTGACCGGCGGCCCACACCGCCGGGGACCGGTCGCCGGGGTGGGGCCGGGGCGCGCACCGGTCACGTACCGCCGGGGTGCGGCGGCCTCCGGTCGCGGGACGGAGCCGCTGGTGAGGGGCCCCGTAAGGGGGTGCGCGCGGGCGCTCCTGGCCAAGCCACGGCGGGCGCACAGCGTACGCCGGTAGACTTTGTGCTGGTCCGCCCGGCCGTACGCAGGCGGCGCAACCCGCGACCGGAGGAGTGCAGTGGCAGCCAAGGACGGGGCAGCAGCACCCGGGAAGTCCGGCGCGAGCTCCAAACACGAGGCGTTGATGCGCACTTCGCTGAGCGCGGTCGCACCTGGTCAGCCGCTGCGCGACGGTCTGGAACGGATCGTCCGCGGCAACACCGGCGGCCTCATCGTCCTCGGGATGGACAAGGCCGTCGAGGCGATGTGCACGGGCGGTTTCGTCCTGGACGTGGAGTTCACCGCGACCCGGCTGCGCGAGCTGTGCAAGCTCGACGGCGCCCTGATCCTCGACAAGGACATCACCAAGATCCTGCGGGCCGGCGTCCAGCTGGTGCCGGACGCGTCGATCCCGACGGAGGAGACGGGCACCCGGCACCGCACCGCGGACCGCGTCTCGAAGCAGTGCGGGTTCCCCGTGGTGTCGGTGTCGCAGTCGATGCGGCTGATCGCGCTGTACGTGGACGGCGAGCGCCGGGTCCTGGAGGAGTCCGGGGCGATCCTGTCGCGGGCGAACCAGGCGCTGGCCACGCTGGAGCGGTACAAGCTGCGCCTCGACGAGGTCGCCGGGACGCTGTCCGCGCTGGAGATCGAGGACCTGGTCACGGTGCGCGACGTGACGGCGGTCGCGCAGCGGCTGGAAATGGTCCGCCGCATTGCCACGGAAATCGCTGAATACGTGGTCGAGCTGGGCACGGACGGGCGACTGCTGTCGCTCCAGCTGGACGAGCTGACGGTCGGGATCGAGCAGGAGCGGGAGCTGGTCATCCGGGACTACGTTCCGGAACCGACGGCGAAGCGCTCCCGCACGGTGGACGAGGCGCTGCCGGCGCTGGACGCTCTGACGCATCCGGAACTGCTGGAACTGGGGATCGTGGCCCGGGCGCTGGGGTACACGGGCTCGCCCGAGACGCTGGACTCGGCGGTGTCCCCGCGGGGCTACCGGCTGCTGGCGAAGGTGCCGCGGCTGCCGGGGGCCATCATCGAGCGGCTGGTGGAGCACTTCGGCGGCCTGCAGAAGCTGCTGGCGGCGTCGGTGGACGACCTGCAGACGGTGGACGGCGTGGGCGAGGCGCGGGCGCGGAGCGTCCGTGAGGGCCTGTCCCGCCTGGCGGAGTCCTCGATCCTCGAACGCTACGTCTGACCCCGGGGCCCTGGATTCCGGGGCCCGGATCGCCGGGCCCCGCCCCGCCCCGCCCCCTCAGTCCTGCTTGAGGACGAACGAGGTCCGGGCCACCGGCATGCCCGGGGACTTGACCTCCACCACGTACGTGTCCGGAGCGGCGCTCCCCGCCGGGGGCGTCTGGCACTGGTCGGCCGCGCTGAACTTCCTGTCCCACTCGAGCGACTGCTTCGTCTCGCCCTGCGCCGGCACCCGGAAGAACGCGTTGCCCGCGCCCGACGGGCAGTCCGCCGAGGACCAGACGGCCTTGCTGGTGCTCGCCTGAAGGATGGTCAGGACGGCCTGCCTGGGGCCGAGGTCGACCTTGCAGGTCGTGCCGGACACGTTGCGCGCGAGGAGTTCGAGGCGGGGCTTCTCGCTCGTCTCGTACTCGTTCTTCACGCTCTTGACCTCCCACTGCAGCCCGCTCGGGGCGCAGGTGGGGAGCGGGGAGTCCGCCGGGACCTGGGCCGGGGCGCCGCCCGCGCCGGTGCCGCGGCCGCCGCCCCCGCCC
>NZ_JBHYVA010001023.1:0-1983 GCF_042750055.1 Streptomyces sp. NPDC059456 | reverse complement strand
CGTTCCATGTCCGACAGGGCCCGTTCGCTCACCCCCGCGGCGTGCGCCAGCTCCTCCTGGCTGAGCCCGGCGTCCGTGCGCAGACGGAGCAGGCGCTCACCGAACCCGCCGGTGGCCGGTGTGTCCGTCCCCATGCCCGTGGGCCCCCCGAGCGGTGCGGTCCGGCAGGAATGCCGAATCCTTCCGGCAGAAGTATGCCGGACCCTACTTCTGCCGGTGGAACCTCCTGGTCCGCCACCGCCCGCACGCTGTTGGCTGAGGGCACCCGAGCCGGGGGCCTGACCAGCCCCGGCCGGCCGGGCCCGCCGCCGCTGCGCAGCGCCCGCGCGCGCCGCCGCCGCGCCGGACCGGGGAGAACCTCCGTACACCCGGTCGCCGCCGTACCGCGTACGCGGACGCCGGGTCCGCTTTCCATCAGGGGAATACACATGAGAACCAGAGGTGCCGTGCCTCGTCCGGGAGCCGGCCGCCGCGCCCGCCTGCTGCGCCGGTTCGTCCTGCCGGTGATCGCGCTCCTGGCCCTGGCCTCGATGCTGACGGCTCCCACCACGGCGGAGGCGGCCGGCAGCAAGTACGGGAACGCGCGCTACCACCAGTGGTCGTGGGTGACCTCGCACAACGCCTACGCCGACGACGACACGCAGTGGCCCGTGCCGCCGAACCAGTCGCAGAGCATCAAGGAGCAGCTCGACGGCGGGGTGCGCGGGCTGATGCTCGACACGTACGACCCCAAGGGCACCGGGCCGGTCGAGCTGTGCCACGGCGGCACGTCGCTGTGCTACGAGCAGTTCAACTCCGCGCTCCTGACCGTCGTGAACTTCCTGCAGAAGAACCCGCAGGAGGTGGTCACGATCTTCCTGGAGAACTACGCCAGCCGGCCGACGCTCAGCAAGGCGATCACCGACCTGCTGGACGCCAAGGGCGCCGGCAAGCTGCTCTTCAACCAGAACGACTACGGCATCTTCAGCAGCAACTGGCCGCGCCTGCGCGACATGGTCGCGGACAACCACCGCCTGGTGATCTTCCAGGACAGCTGGGACGACATCGCCGTCGGCTCCGGCACCCTGATGAACACCTGGTCGCACACCGTGGAGAACAGGTACAGCTACGGCCAGGGGCAGCCGTCCGGCTGTGAGCCGCGCGGGAACAGCAAGCCGCTCCACACGAACCCGATGCCGGGGACGACCAACCTGACGCCGCTGTTCACCATGAACCAGTTCAGCTCGGACAACCTCGACCCGAAGAGCTACGCCAAGATCGACAACGGCTCCCAGCTCAAGAGCCGCATCGAGAAGTCGTGCCGGCCCGCCGCGGGCCGCAACCCGAACTTCGTCGCCGTGGACCACTACCAGGTCTCCGACAACTCGGGCCTGACCCCCGTGTCGGTCGTCGCCGAACTCAACCGCGACAACTACGTCTTCGAGCCCGACCCGGCGGTATGGACCGTCAACGACGCGAAGCAGTACGTCAGCACCTACGGCACCAACCGGTGCATGGTGCGCGGCGACGAGTTCCCCGACGGCACCGGCGGCCTGGTGACGCAGCGGGCCTGCGCCACGCCCGCGCCCAGCAGCCACCAGTGGACGGCCACCAAGCCGAACTACGACGGCAAGGGCTACTACTGGATCAAGGCGGCGAACGGCTCCTGCCTCACCGTCCCGTACAACAACGGCACGCCGCCCGGCGACGGCACGCAGCTGTTCTGGTGGCCCTGCGAGACCCGCTGGTCCTCCGGCAGCCAGCTGTGGAACGTGATCCCGGCCCACACCGACAGCAACGGCCAGTCGCACGGCTATTACTTCATCAACCAGTGGACCGGCAAGTGCCTGACCCTGGACCCCGGGACGTCGACGGCCAAGGCCGGCAAGGTCACCCAGGCCGCCTGTCCGGCGCGCTGAGCGGCCGCTGAGCGGCGCCCACCACCACACCGCCGCACGGGCCGGGCGGGCCGCCCCCGAGGGGGGTCCCGCCCCCCCCCGCGGG
>NZ_JBHYVA010001022.1:0-1984 GCF_042750055.1 Streptomyces sp. NPDC059456 | reverse complement strand
GGGGGGGGGGGCCCCCCCGGGGGGGCGGGGCCCCCCGGGGCCGGGGCGTGCCGGCGGGCGGCCCCGCCCGCCCCGCCCGCCACCCCCCCCAGCGGCTCGGGGCCGAAACCGTGGTACGTGCCGTGCAGGGCCACCAGATCTCCGTCGGCGATCACCCGGGCCCCCTCGTAACGGAAACCCTCCGGCAGCCCGGAGACCAGCCGGCGCAAGGCCTCGGGGCCGTCGGCGGCCAGGGCGCTGTGCTGGCGGTAGTCGGCGGCGACCCAGCGGTCCACCGCACTCGGGTCCTGCCGGCCGAACAGCTCGCCGGCGGCGGACAGGACGGTGCTCTTGGCGTTGCTCATGGTGGATCGGCTCCTTGCGGGGTCAGGTCTCGGGCGGAGGCTCAGGGAATGGCCGTCTTCGGACGCCGGTCGAGTGAGGCCGTCAGGGCCGCGGCAGTGCCGGCCGCGCCCCGTCCGGCATCCGCTTGCGCCTCCGCCAGTGTCTGCTCTTGCTGCTTTGCGACATCGTCTGGATGCCGGACGAGCTGACCTCTCCAACTTAGGGGTGCTGAACAGGCGGAATCGGATAGTGTGGCGACTTGTTATGGTCAAAAAGCGACACGATGTCGATCGTGACATCTCGGAGATCTCCTTCGCCGCACCCGTTGGCACCCCGGCAGGCGTCGAGGTGCTGCCCCTCACGGACCTCGTCCGGCGGGTTCGCGTCCAGCGGCTTACCGCTCCTCAGCGGCCGGACTTCCACCACCTGATCACCCTCACCGGCGGAACCCTGTCGCACACGGTCGACTTCACCGCCTACGCCCTCGACACCGGCTCGTGGCTCTGGGTGCGCCCCGGTCAGGTCCAGCAGTGGGGCGACCTCACCCACGCCGAAGGCACCCTGATCCTGTTCCGACCGGACTTCCTCGACCCGGCCACCACCCAAGGCGCCCGCCTGGAAGACCCGCACGCCCCGATCCTGCGCCGTCCCCTGCCGGACGACGTCCCGGCCCTGAGGCTGGCCACCGACCACCTCACCACCGAGTTCCACGCACTCGGACGCCTGCCCCTGGAGATCCACACGGCGGCCCTGCGCCACCTGCTGGCCGTCCTCGTCCTGCGCCTTGCTCACCTCACCGCACCCGCCGGCAGTCCCGCACCCGAGCCCGACCCCACCTACCTGCGCTTCCGTGAAGCCGTGGAGAAGGACTTCACCCGCACCCGCCGCGTCGAGGACTACGCCGAGGCGCTCGGCTACTCGGCCCGCACCCTCTCCCGCGCCACCCTCGCCACCGCCGGCCTCGGCGCCAAGGAGTTCATCGACCGTCGCGTCGTCCTCGAAGCCAAGCGGCTCCTGGCCCACAGCGACCGGACGGCCGCCCGCATCGCCGACCACCTCGGCTTCTCCAGCGCGACCCACTTCAGCAAGTACTTCCACCAGCGCACCGGACAGACCCCGATCGCCTTCCGCGACACGGTCCGCGGACACTCCGGGAAATGAAGCCCGGCAGCCGTCGGCCGAAGCGTTCGCGTCGCCGCCGACCGGACGCGGAGGGGGCTACGGCCGGATGGGGCGCGCTTCTCGTCCAGTGAGTCGAGCCAGCGCGTTTCGGCGGTGATCGCGCGCCGACGGGGTCATCGAAGCAGGGTGGAGATTTTTCCGGTTCTGCCACGCTCACGGGCCGCGTGCGAAATCGTCGGAGGCAGAGCTGGCGCCGATCCGGTCCGCGACCGTGTGGAGGAGCGTACGGACAGCGATGAGACGTGGACGTCGGACGAGTACGGAACGTCGCACGAGGGCCGCGGCGGGGTGCTCCTGGCCGACGGCACGGCACCCGAGCCCGTCTACTTCGATTCGAGCTCCTCAGGCTCTGGCTGGCAGGTACGGCACTGGAGCGTCTACGACGGCGAAGGCCCCTGCACACCCTGTCCCAAAGCGGCCGCCCTGCGCGCCGAGTGCTCTTGCGGATGGACCGGTGAACCCCGCCCCGTCGACTGGG
>NZ_JBHYVA010001021.1:0-1985 GCF_042750055.1 Streptomyces sp. NPDC059456 | reverse complement strand
CGAGCCCCCGCCCGGGAAGGGGCGGGGGCCGCGCCGGCGTGCGGGTCACTCCGGCTGCTCCTGCGCGGCCGCCACGAGGGCCCGCAGCAGACCGGTCAGCCGGGTCGTACGCGGCTTCGGCAGTACTTCCACGACCGCGCGCGGCAGCGCCTGGTCGACGCCGTGCACCACCGACAGATGGCGCTCGGCCCGGCCGAACGCCGTGTACACCCAGTCCCGGGCCAGGGCCTGGGCCGCGTCACCGGGCAGGACGACGACCACGGCCGGCCAGCGCGCACCGACGGCCTGGTGCGCCGTCACCGCCCAGCCGTGCCGCACCTGCGCCTCGACCTGCTCCTTCGGTACGACGGTCCGCGCGCCCGCGGCGTCCAGGTGCAGGCCCTGCGCGTCGGCCGACACCACCCGGGCCGCCGTCGCCCGCCCGGGCGAGGGCACGTGGACGACGCGGTCGCCGGGGTCGAAGCCGCCGAACCGGCCGGGGCCCGGGTTCAGCCGCTCCTTGAGGGCCGCGTTCAGCGCCCGGGTGCCCGCCGGGCCGCCATGGCCCGGGGTGATCACCTGGACCGCGTCCGCCGGGATCCCGAAGGCGCGCGGCACCGACTCGGCCACCAGCTGCACGGCGCGGTGGACGGCCTCCCCGGCGTCGCGCACCGGGACGATGACGACCTCCTTGCCGGGGGCGTCGACCTGGTTCAGCTCCCCGGCGCCGATCCCGGAGACGAGCTCGCCGATCGGGCCCGGGTCGGGGGTGCGGGAGACCACCTGCGGGCAGGAGCGGGCCGCCAGGACATCGGCGAACACCCGCCCGGGCCCGGCGGATCCGAGCACGCCCGGGTCGCCGGAGAGCACCAGCCGGGCCCCGTCGGGGACGGACTCGACGAGCGCGGCGGCGGTCTCCACGTCCAGCTGCGGTGCGTCGAGGACCACGAGCAGGTCGACCGCGAACTGTCCGTCCGCGTCCCGGCCGGGCCCCTCCGTCCCGGCGAGCAGCCCGGCCACGGTGACGGCTCCCGGCGCGGGCGCGTGCGCGGCCAGGCAGACGCGCAGGCCCAGGTCGCGGGCGGCCGCGAGCAGGGCCCGCGGTTCGGCGCGGGCGGCTTCGCCGCCGGTGTGGGTGACCAGCCCGTGCCCCGAGGAGGCGCGGACCAGCTCGGCGCCCGCGCCGGCTTCGGAGGCGGCCTTCTCCCAGTCCGCGGGGTCGGTGAAGGTGTTGGCGAGCCGGGCCAGGCCGTCCGCCAGGCTCTCCTCGGCCAGCGCGTACCCCTCCAGGCCGACGAGGACCCGGACGGGCTGCTCCTCGCCCTCGGCGACCGGCGGGCCGAGCGGTTCGTGGAACACCAGGACGGCGCCCTCGCCGATCGCCTCCTCCAGGGACTCGGCGGGGTCCGGCACGCCGTACTGGGCCAGGGCCGATTCCAGGGTGGGGGCCTCCAGGGCGGTGTGCCCCTTGACCGCGGCCTGTTCCAGCAGCCAGCCCACGAGCGCGGCGGCGCGCCGCTCGTCGCCCGGGCCGGCCCCGGCACCGAGCAGGGCCCGGGCGAATCCGTCGGCCTGGGTCGGGCGGACACCGGCGACGGCCAGGAGCCGCCACGGGTCGTCGGCCAGCAGCTCTGCGGCGCCTTCGCCGAGGGCGGTGGCGGCCGGGCCGGCCAGGGCCTCGGGGGCGCCGCCCCGGGCGAGTACGGCCCGCACCTCCTCGATGCCGGCCGCGGAGGGGGCGGCGGGTGCGGCGGGTGCGGGACGGGCCCGGTCGGGCGCGGCGGGAGCCGGGGCCGGCTTGCGGGGGGCGGTCGGGGCCTCGTCGAAGTACACCGGGGAGGGCTTCTCCCCGCTCTCCACGGCCCGTACGGCGGCCAGCAGGTCGGCGGCCTTGCCGCTGAGCTTGGCTCCGGCGTCGACGGGACCCTGGCGTTCCGCCTTGCGGCGGGCGATGCGTTCCCGCTCGATCTTCTGCGCGGCCAGCTCGGCCTCGGCCTCACTGAGCG
>NZ_JBHYVA010001020.1:0-1986 GCF_042750055.1 Streptomyces sp. NPDC059456 | reverse complement strand
GTTCTGCGTCAAGAACGACACCATCGGGTTCTTCGGACCCGTCGGCTGGGGCCGCTGGGACCTGTCCACCGACGGGGTGCGCGTCGATCCCGGCAGCGGCGGGTTCCTCGCCGACTCGCGGGTCTACTTCGCCAGCTGGGCCGTCGACGCGCTGGCCAAGTCGCTGAACGCCGATCCGGCGCTGCGGGCGTGGATACCGCCGCGCCGGGTGTCCTTCGTCCGGGCCGAGGGCCTGTCCGTGCACCTGCCGGGCCGGCCCCCGCAGCCCATCGGCGAGGGCGCCCGCGCCGTACTGGACCTGTGCGACGGGACCCGTCCGGTGGCCGGTATCGCGGCGGAGCTGGGGATCCCGGTGGCGGAGGCGACCGAGACGGTGCAGTGGCTGCTGGGCAAGCGGTGGGTGCACTGGCGGCTCGACGTGCCGACGGGAACCTACCCGGAGCGGGAGCTGCGGGCCGTCCTGGAGCGGATCGGCGATCCGGGGCTGCGGGAGCCGGCCCTGGAGAAGCTGGCCGTCCTGGAGCGGGGCCGCGACGCCGTCCAGGCGGCCGGACTGGACGCCGAGGCGCTGACCTCGGCGATCGGCGCCCTGGAGGCGGACTTCGCGGCGCTGACCGCCACCGACGCGCAGCGGTCCAAGGGTGCGCGGACCGCGCCGTGCCGGGGGCTCGTGTACTCGGACGCCCGGCGGGCGGCGACGGCGACCCTGGGCACCGCCCTGCTGGACGAGCTGACCCCGCTCGCGCAGTGCCTGACGGCGGCGCGCTGGATGACGAACCGCTTCGCCGAGCGGGTGGTGACCCGGCTGCGCGAGGTGTACGAGCGGCTGAGCGCGGCCGGTCCGGTGGACCTGGGCGCGATGTGGCTGGGCTGTCTGCCGTCCCCGTATCCGGAGGCGGGCCGGGACCTCGACGCCGTCCAGGCCGAGCTGCGGGCGAAATGGGCGCGGATCCTGGCCGTGCCCGAGGGGGCGCGCCGGGTGCGGGTGTCCTCGGCGGCCATCGCGGAGCGGGTGCGGGCGGAGTTCGAGGAGCCCGGCGCGGGCTGGTCGCTGGCCCGCTACTTCAGTCCGGACGTGCTGCTGCTCGCCGAGAACGCGGACGCGGTGGCGCGCGGGGACTTCGAGATGGTGCTGGGCGAGATGCACAGCGCGCTGAACACGATGGGCGCCTCCCTCTTCGTCCACCAGCATCCCGACCTCGACGAGCTGATCGCGGAGACCACCCGTGACTTCCCCGGGCCGCGGCTGCTGCCGATGCTGCCCAAGGAGCTGCCGCTCAAGTGGTCGACGCGCAGCAGGCCTTCGCTGGACCGGCCGCAGGACTACTACGTCTCGCTGGTCGACGACACCGGCGATCCGCACCGCCCGCGCACCGTCCTGTGCGCCGACGTCAGGGTCGAGGACCGCGGCGGCCGGCTGACGGCGGTGCTGCCCGACGGGGCGGCCTTCGATCTGCTCGACGTGTACGCGAACACCCTGACGCAGCGGGTCATGGACCGGTTCACGCTGCGCCCGGAGGGCGACCATACGCCGCGGATCAGCATCGACAAGATGGTGGTGGCGCGCGAGACGTGGGCGTTCCCGGCGTCCGAACTGGCCTTCGCCGACGAGAAGTCCGAGGCGAAGCGGTACGTGCGGGCCCGGCACTGGCGGGAGGAGCACGACCTGCCGCGGTTCGTGTTCGTGGTCTCGCCGGCCGAACCGCGCCCGTTCTACGTGGACTTCGACAGTCCGGTGTACCTGACCATCCTCGCGAAGGCCGCGCGCAGGCTGGCCCGCAAGGACCCCGGGGCCAAGCTGAAGGTCAGCGAGATGCTGCCCACGCCGGAGCAGGCGTGGCTGACCGACGACCGGGGCGACACGTTCACCTCGGAACTGCGGTTCGTCGCCGTCGACCAGACGGCCGTCGAGCGGGACGCGGCCCCCCGCGGAGGGGGGGGGGGCCCCCCCCGCCCCCGCCCCGGGCGGGGAGAGGGTTGTGGGCG
>NZ_JBHYVA010001019.1:0-1987 GCF_042750055.1 Streptomyces sp. NPDC059456 | reverse complement strand
ACCTTCCGTGGTGGTTCGATCCACGGAAAAGGGGTGTGCGCCGGGCCACTTTCAACCCGAACCGAAGGAAACGGGCGCCTCGAACGCCGCTTTCCGCACCGCCCGCCGCAACGCCCTCAGCAGCGTCCCCCCGACCGTCAGGGTCAGTACGACCGTCAGCACGGCCCGGCCCAGGTCCCAGCCCAGCGAGGTCGCCGCACAGTACGCGGCGAACCGCGCCAGGTTCGCGGCCACCGCATCCCCGGGGTGGAACGAAATGCCCTGCCCCATGCCCTGCAGCAGCACCCACCCCTGCAGGTTCATGACCGTGCCGTACGCGAACGAGCCCACGAACCCGTACGCCGCCAGCATCAGCAGCTCCGCCCTGCCCCGCAGCCTTCCCCAGGCCCACGGCTTCCCCCAGGCCCACGGCTTCGCCCCGGCAGGGGCGGCCTCCGCCGCACCGGGCAGCAGGCCCGCGCCCAGCGAGAACCAGCCCATCGCCAGCATCTGGAACGGCATCCACGGCCCGACCCCGCCCGTCAGCAGCGCGGACGCGAACATCGTCACCGAGCCGAGGACGAAGCCGAAGCCCGGGCCGAGGACCCGGCCGCTGAGCACCATCAGGAAGAACATCGGCTCCAGGCCCGCCGTCCCCGCGCCCAGCGGCCGCAGCGCGGCCCCGACCGCGGCGAGCACCCCGAGCATCGCCACCGCCTTGGCGTCCATCCCCTGATCGGCGATGGTCGCGACGACCACGGCGACGAGGAGCGGCAGCAGCCCCGCGAACAGCCACGGGGCGTCCTGGGAGTGGGCGAGTCCGGACTGGCCGTCGGCCAGCAGCGGCCAGCCGAACGCGGCGATGCCGATCAGGGTCACGAAGAGCAGCGCGACGGCGGCACGGGGGCCGATGCGCACGGGGCGGTCGCTCACGGCTTCGCCCCGTCCGTGCCGGCGGCCGCGTTGTCCGAGCCGGAGCCGGAGCCGGAGCCGGAGCCGGAGCCGGAGCCGGACTCGGCGTCCGTGGCGGCCAGGGCGCGGGCGACCTGGGACACCGTGAGCCAGTGGCCGGGGGCCAGGATCTTGGCCACCTGCGGCGCGAACGCCGGGGACGACACGACGACCTCGGCGGTCGGCCCGTCCGCGACGATCTCGCCGCCCGCCAGGATCACGACCCGGTGCGCCAGCTCGGCGGCGAGCTCCACATCGTGCGTGGCCAGGACGATGGCGTGCCCGTCGGCGGCCAGCGCCCGCAGGATCTCGATCAGACGCGCCTTGGCCGCGTAGTCCAGACCGCGCGTCGGCTCGTCGAGCAGGAGCAGGGCGGGCCGGCCGGTGAGTACGAGCGCCAGGGCCAGCGCCAGGCGCTGCCCCTCGGAGAGGTCCCGCGGATGCGTCCCGTCGGGCACGTCGGGCAGCAGCTCCCGGACCAGGGCCCGGCAGGTGCCCGCCGGGCGGCCGGCATCGGCGTCGGCCGCGGCGCACTCGGCGGCCACGGTGTCGGCGTAGAGGAGGTCACGGGGCTCCTGCGGGACCAGGCCGACGCGGCGGACCATCTCCTGCGGGGCGGTGCGGTGCGGGGTGCGGCCGCCGACGGTCACCGAGCCGGTGGTGGGGGCCAGCGTGCCGATGAGGGTGGCCAGGAGGGTGGACTTGCCGGCGCCGTTGCGGCCCATGAGGGCGATGGTCTCGCCGGCCGCCACGGAGAGGTCGATGCCGTGGAGGACCTCGGCGCGGCCGCGGCGGAGGGAGAGCGAGGTGAGACGGGCCGCGCAGTCGCCGCCGCCGGCGGTGTCCGGGCCGGGGGCGGGGCCCGGGGCGCCGGTCGGTGGCTCGCTGCGGAGCAGGCGGAACAGGCGGGACAGGACGCCGAGGGCGCCGGGGCGGGGGGCCGGGCCGCTGCGCGGGGCCTCTTCCCCGCCCCGCCCCTTCCCGAACCCGGGGCTCGGCCCCGGCCCCCGCGCCTCAAACGCCGGCGGGGCTGGAATCGCGGGGCTCGGCTGCGTGC
>NZ_JBHYVA010001018.1:0-1998 GCF_042750055.1 Streptomyces sp. NPDC059456 | reverse complement strand
CCGGGGCCGGCGGCCGCCCACCCCCCGGCCGGGGCCGCCGACCCGGGGGCCGCGCCACCGGTCGGGAGGGTCGGGGGCGAGCGCCAGGTCGAAGCGGCCGTCGACGTCCGCGGATCCGCCCGCGAGGATCCGGTCGTGCCGGTCGATGACGACGCTCTCCGCGAGGTCCACGCCGTCGTTCGCCGCCATGGGGGTGACGACGACGCCGGGCCGGGGGTCACCGGGGCCGAAAGAGGGGTCCGGGCTGCCGTCGCGGAGGTAGCGGGCGACGGCGAAGCTCGTGCCCCCGCGCCCCGCAGGGAGCGTCGCGGAGCCGACGGCGACGATCCGGCCGCGGCGGTCGAGGGAGATGTCCCGGAGCTGGTCGCGCCCGCCCGCGATGTCGGTCAGCACGATGCCGGGGCGGGCACCGGCACGGTTGAACGACGTGTCGGGACGGCCGTCCGGCAGGTAGCGCACCACGGCGAAATCACGGCCCTCGGGGCCGTCGCCCGTGCCGGCGTAGCCGGCCACCACGATGCGTCCGTCCCGCTGGATGCGCAGGGCCTGGGCCTCGTCGTCGTGCGGGGTGACCGCCGTGACGACGCGTCCCCCGGTGCCGAAGGTGCGGTCCGGCCGGCCGTCGGGCAGATAGCGGGCGACGGCGAAGTCCTCACCGCCGCCGGCGGTGGCGACGTGCCCGGCCGCGACGATCTTTCCGTCCTCCTGCACGGCCAGGCGCCAGATGTGTTCGTCATCGCCTCCCACCCCCGACATCGGAGTGAGGACGACACCACCGGACCCGAAGGTCCGGTCGGGCTTCCCGTCCGGGGTGTAGCGGGCGATCCGCCACCGGAACCCGCCCGCCGCCTCGCCCGGATCCGACGAGCCGGACACCAGGATGCGGTGCCGGTCGTCGATCGCCAGCCCGTTCTGGTAGTCAACGTTCCCGTCGGGTGCGACCGCGGTCCGTACGATCCCGCCCCGGCCGAACCGCGGGTCGAGGGCACCGTCCCCGTCCCCGTTCCCCGCGATCGCGGTCGGGGCCGGAAGCACGGCGGCCGCCGCGGCCGCCACGGCCGCCGCCAGGACACGACGCGCCGGAACGCGGCGGAGCAGGTGCAGTGGACGCATGGCGGGGACCTTTCCTCTGCCTCTCGGTACCGGCCCCCCCCGGCGGGCGATCATGACACGCCTCCCCGCCCCCGCCCGGCACCCCGCCCGGCACCACGCCGGGGACGCGGCGTTCCGGGACCGTTCAGCCCCGCGTGCCACCGCTGACGACCTCGCGCGCGTCCGGCGGTGCGCAGCCGGCCGGCTGCGGGGCGAAGGCCACCCGCACTCCGCGCTCCTCCCGGTCGGCGGCAGTGGTGGGCGAAAAGACGGTGGGGCCCGGGAGTCGGGGGGAAGGGGTGACTGCCCGGGCCGTGTCGCGGTACCGCGGGGGAGCGGTGTGCATACCGTCGCGACACATGAAGGAACGATTCATCGGCGGAGAGGTAACGGGTTGCCCGCAAAGTCTGCCGCCCGGATCCTGAGCCGCACCGCGGCAGGGCGCCCGCTCACGCCCTGACCTGGGCGAGTGCGCTCCAGCCGTGTTCCAGGAGGTCGAAGGCCCGGGCGACGGCCTGCCGGGGGTCGGCGCGGTCGTGGACCGCGCGGGGGGCTTGCAGGGCGAAGTGGGCCAGGGCGGTGCAGGCGGGGTCGTCCGCGGCGAGGCCGCTCTCCTCGGCGATGACCCGGGCGAGCGCGGTGGTGTGGCGCAGCCACATGTTCTGGGCGTAGTCGCGCAGCGCGGGCGTGCCGGCCACCAGGGCGGTGAAGGCGGCGAAGCGGGGGTCGCCGTCGGCGGTGGCCAGCCGGGTGGTCAGGGCGTGTTCCCGCAGCGCGGCGGGGATGGACCGGCCTTCGGGCCGCTCGCGTACGGCGGCGAGCAGGCGGGACTCCTGGTCGGCGTCCTCGTCGAAGACGAGGGCTTCCTTGACTGGGAAGTGCTTGAACAGCGTGGTGGTCGACACG
>NZ_JBHYVA010001017.1:0-1999 GCF_042750055.1 Streptomyces sp. NPDC059456 | reverse complement strand
CGCGGCGCGGCAGTGGCGCTGCCCCTGCCGGGGCACCGCGCCGTTTCGAGCGCCGGCGGGGCTGGATGCTCCGGGCGGGTCCGGGCGGAGCCCGGGATGCGGAGAAGGGGCGGGGCGGGGAGAGAGCCCGCGCAGCGGCCCGTACCCCGCTGCTGCCGGGCCCCCTCGTGCCTCGAGCGGCGGCTGGGCGGGATGTGCCGGGCGGGCCCGCGCGGCGGTCCGGAGTGGTGCCCGCGGGGCCGGAGCGTTTCGGCGGCGGCGCCGCAGGCGTTGGTCCGGTGCCGCCCCGGAGTGGAGGCGCTTGACTTCGCGAATCCGCGATATATCGTGTTCCGCAGAAGACGCGATATGTTGCGTGCCTGAGGAGGATCCATGGCAGAGCAGAAGACGTGGTCGGTCGCCGAACCGCAGAAGCTCACCTTCGACGAGCCGGTGACCGAGCTCCGTGTCCGTCTCGTCGGTGGCACGGTGAACGTCGTCGCCGACGAGGGGCCGGCCCGGCTGGAGGTCGCCGCGGTCGACGGGCCGCCCCTGTACGTCGTCCAGGAGGCCGGCGTTCTGACCGTGTCCTACGAGGACCTCCCCTGGAACGGTTCGCAGAACTTCAAGAAGTGGTTCGAGGGCAAGCCCTGGAAGGCCTGGTCCCGCTCCGGCGCGGGCCGCAAGGCCTGGGAGCGCAAGGCCACCGTCACCCTCACCGTCCCCGCCGCCACCCACGCCCAGCTCGCGGCGGTCAGCGCCGCCGCGGTCGTCTCCGGCATCGGCGGCGGCACCGACGTCCACGGGGTCTCCGGCGACGTCACGCTGGTCGGCCTGTCCGGCCGGGTCAGCGCGAACACGGTCTCCGGCAGCGTCGAGGCCCAGTCGCTCACCGGCGAGCTCGGCTTCCACTCCGTCTCCGGCGGCCTGACCGTCGTCGACGGCGCCGGCGGCAGCGTACGGGCCGACTCGGTCAGCGGCGACATGCTCATCGACCTGGTCCTCGACCCCGCCGCACCGCGCCCCGTGGACATCTCCCTGAACTCCGTGTCGGGGCAGGTCGCGATCCGGATCCCGCATCCCGCGGACGCGCGGGTGGAGGCCAACACGGCCACCGGCGGCGTCTCCAACGCCTTCGACGACCTGCACGTGTCCGGCCAGTTCGGTGCCAAGCGGATCACCGGCACCCTGGGCGCGGGCACCGGAACCCTGCGGGCCACCACCGTCTCCGGCGGCATCGCCCTGCTGCGCCGCCCGGCCGCCGACGCCCCGGCCGCCGCCCCCCTCGTGCTCGACAAGAAGGTGCTCTGACATGCCGCCCGTCTTCGCCCACGGCCGCCTCCGCCTCTACCTGCTCAAGCTGCTGGACGAGGCCCCGCGGCACGGGTACGAGGTGATCCGCCTGCTGGAGGAGCGTTTCCAGGGCCTGTACGCGCCCTCCGCGGGCACGGTGTACCCGCGGCTGGCGAAGCTGGAGGCCGAGGGCCTGGTCACGCACGCCACCGAGGGCGGGCGCAAGGTGTACTCCATCACCGAGGCGGGCCGGGCCGAACTGGCCGACCGCGGTGGTGAGCTCGCGGACCTGGAACTGGAGATCCGCGACTCGGTCTCCGAGCTGGCCGCCGAGATCCGGGACGACGTGCGGGGGGCGGCGGGTGCCCTGCGGCGCGAGATGCGCGCCGCGGCCTCCGCCACGGCGGCCCCGGTCGAGGACGCGTCCTGGGCGGCGGCCAAGGAGGAGCTGCGCAAGGCCAAGCAGGAGTGGAAGGAGCAGGCGCGCCGGGCGAAGGACGAGAGCCGCCGCGCCCGTGAGGAGGCCCAGCAGGCCCGCCGCCAGGCCAAGGAGGCGCAGGAGCGGGCGCGCGAGGAGGTCATGCGGATCGCGGGCCAGCTCCAGGAGCAGTTCGCGAAGTCGGGCGGGATGCTGGGCAGCCTGGCCGGCAGCTGGCTCGGCGGCGGCACGACCACCGCCGGAACCACCACCGGAACCGCCACCGGAGCCCGCCCCCCCCCCCGGGCC
>NZ_JBHYVA010001016.1:0-2013 GCF_042750055.1 Streptomyces sp. NPDC059456 | reverse complement strand
GGCCAGGACTCGGGGCGACCGGCGGTCGGTGCTCCGGTTCGGGGGTGTCCGTGGTGGGGCGCGGTCAGTGGCCGCGCGGGGAGGCGCGGCGGCGCAGCAGGTACACCGTGCCGCCCGCGGCCGCGAGGAAGAGCGCGGCGCCCGCGCCGAGCTCCCGGGAGTCCATCCCGGCCACACTTCCGCCCAGACCTCCGCGGACTCCGAGCGAGGTGCCCTGCGAGGCCGTCGACGTACCGGTCGCGGTCGAGGTGGAGCTGGTGGTCGGCCGGGAGGTGCCGCCGGTGATGGTGAGGTCCGCCGAACCGGTCTCCCCGTTGCAGGTGAAGGAGACGGAGTACACGGCCCCGCGGCGGGCGTCACGGTCCACGGTCACCTGGGCGGTCTGGCCGCGCGCGATGCTCACGGTGTCGAAGACGCCGGAGGAGACGGTGGCGTAGGCGGCGCTGCAGCCGCTGACGGAGAGCACCGTCCGGCCGCCGGGGGCGACCGTCGACGGGGTGATGGCGAAGCCGAACGAGGTGATGGGCTGGGCCTCGGCCGCGGTCGCGGAGGGCGCGCCGAGGACGCCGAGCGTGAGTACGGCACCCGTGGCGCCGGCGCTCAGCAGGGCTGTGGCGTTGGTACGTATCGCACCCATGGTTGGTTCTCCGGATCCCCGAGGAGCAGCCGCGGAACGGTTTCCGCACGTGGGGGGTCGTGCGCCTCGATGTCCGACACGCTAGGTCCGGGCGCCGTGACCCGCGATCAGGAACGGGCGAATGGGGCACGGGCGTGGGCCGAACCGGGGACGCGGGGCCCGCCCCCGGTTTGGCCGTGCGCCCGCCCGCCCGGCCGGCGCCTCAGCCGCCGAGCGGCAGATGCGGGAACTGCGCGAGGAAGGGCTCGGCGGTCGCCGCGACGCCCCGCCCGAACGGCGCGTCGAAGTCCCAGATCAGGAACAGCAGGAAGGCGATCAGCGCACTGAACAGGCCCGCCAGCAGCAGTTCCCGGAACGAGCGGCGGATCTGCAGGGTGAAGACCAGGCCCACCGTCACCAGCGCCCCGGCGATCAGCCCGAACCACACGACCCCCGGCATCGTCGCGCCCGCGCTCTGGCCGCGGGCCTTGCGCGCGTCGTCGACCAGCGCGACCTGGTCCACGAGCGGCTGGTACGCCTGTCCCTCGTGGTCGGTCTGCGGCTCGTAGTCGGTGACGTCCCGGCGGATGGTCTCCAGCAGCTGCCCGCTGCGGTCCGTGAGCTCGCCCTGGTCCGCCATCCGCTGCCACTCCGTGTCCACCACGTACGTCACGTACGCGTCGACGTCGGAGCGGATCTTCTTGCGCACCTCGGCCGGGTAGACCTCGGAGCGGACGCTGACCTCGTGCAGGGCCTGCGCCTCCTGGCGCACGTACTCCTGGGCGGCCCCGCGGCCCTCCCACACGCCGGCGATCGCCAGGCCCAGCACGATCGCGTAGATCACCCCGATCATCATCGTCATGTACTCGATGACGTCCGGGGTCTCGCTGGGATCGTCGTCCTCGCCGATCCGCCGCTGGTTGAAGAAGGCGATGGACAGCACCACGGCGCAGGCCGCTGCCATCGCGAGGGACAGGACGAGCCATTCCGACAAGATGACTCCCAATCGGTCACGAAAGAGGTGTGCGGGGCGGGTCTAGCGCGGGCGCAGCGCGACGATCGCGAGCACCGCGGGAGCCGCGGTCATCAAGGTGAAGGTCACCGGTGAGATGTGGTGTTCGGGCTTCTTGGCGGCCGCCGTGCGGTACGCGGGCCTGGCCACCGGCTTCTTCGGGGGCGGCGCGGGCGGCGTCACCACGGGGGCCGGCGGTTCCACCCGGGGCCGTGGGGCGGCCACCGGCTCGGGCCGGGGCGGAGCGGGGGGCTCGGGCCGCGGTGCGGGCGGAGGCGGCACGGGCTTCGGGGCCGGCGGCGGAGGCTTCGGCGCGGGCGGCGGGGTCGGCTTCGGGGTCGGTTTCGGCGTGGGCTTCGGCGGTGGGGTCGGCGTGGGTGTGGGC
>NZ_JBHYVA010001015.1:0-2023 GCF_042750055.1 Streptomyces sp. NPDC059456 | reverse complement strand
CCGCCCCCACCCCCCCCCCGCCGCCCGGGGCCGCTTATATCGCGCCCCCGGGCCCAAAGACTTCAGAAGCGTCAGGCGTTGACGCAGGTGTTGCCGAAGGCCGGGTTCAGCAGGCCGATGACGTTGATCGTGTTACCGCAGACGTTCACGGGAACGTGGACCGGCACCTGGACGGCGTTGCCGGACAGGACACCGGGGGAGCCGATGGCCGCACCCTGGGCACCCGCGTCGGCGGCAGCCAGACCCGCACCCGCGAGAACCAGACCACCGGTGGCAGCCGCAGCGGCGACAACCTTCTTGAGCATTGTTCCTCCTAGTTGGCAATGCGGTCCCAGCCGCGGACCGCACCACCTGTAACGAGGAGGCATCACCAGGGCTACGAGCGTATGAGCGCATTCACTCTTCTCAGTGGAATGCGCACACCTTCCCGATTCTCAGCAGTTGTCAATGAATCGGTCGAGCACGCGCACGCCGAACTTCAGCCCGTCCACCGGCACCCGCTCGTCCACTCCGTGGAACATCCCGGCGAAGTCCAGCTCCGGCGGCAGCTGGAGCGGGGCGAAGCCGAAGCAGCGGATGCCGAGGTCGTCGAAGGACTTGGCGTCCGTACCGCCGGAGAGCATGTACGGGACGGCCCGCGCGATCGGGTCCTCGGCCTTGAGGGCGTGCTGCATCGCGTCGACGAGCTTCCCGTCGAAGTCGGTCTCCAGCGCCTTGTCCCCGTGCACGTCCTCCCGCTTCACGCGCGGGCCGAGGATCCGGTCGAGGTCGGCGAAGAACTCCTCCTCGTAGCCGGGCAGGAAGCGGCCGTCGACGTGCGCCGTGGCCTGGCCGGGGATGACGTTGACCTTGTAGCCGGCGCCGAGCATGGTCGGGGCGGCCGAGTTCCGCAGCGTCGCGCCGACCATCTTGGCGATGCCGCCGAGCTTGGCGAGGGTCGCGTCCATGTCGTCCGGGTCGAGCGGGGTCCCGAGCGCGTCCGAGAGCTCGTCCAGGAACGACCGTACGGTCTTGGTGACCCTGACGGGCCACTGGTGGCGGCCGAGCCGGCCCACGGCCTCGCACAGCTCCGTGATGGCGTTGTCGTTGTTCGTCATCGAACCGTGGCCCGCGGTGCCCTCCACCGTGAGCCGCATCCAGTGCATGCCCTTCTGGGCGGTCTCCACCAGGTACAGCCGCAGGTTCTCGTTGACGGTGAACGAGAAGCCGCCGACCTCGCCGATCGCCTCGGTGACCCCCTCGAAGAGCCCGGGGTGCTTGTCCACGAGGTGCCGGGCGCCGTACACGCCGCCGGCCTCCTCGTCGGCGAGGAAGGCCAGCACGATGTCCCGCGGGGGCTTGCGGCCGCTGCGCAGCCGGTCGCGCACGACGGCCAGCGTCATCGCGTCCATGTCCTTCATGTCGACGGCGCCGCGGCCCCACAGGCAGCCGTCGGCGATCTCGCCCGCGAAGGGGTCGTACGTCCAGTCGGCGGCGTTCGCCGGGACCACGTCGGTGTGCCCGTGGATCAGCAGCGCCGGGCGGGAGGGGTCCTCGCCCTCGATGCGCGCGACGGTCGAGGCGCGTCCCTTGTGGGATTCGAAGATCTGCGGTTCCAGCCCGACCTCGGCGAGCTTCTCCGCGACCCACTCGGCGGCCTTGCGCTCGCCGGGGCCGGAGTGGTCCCCGTAGTTGCTCGTGTCGATCCGGATGAGGTCCCGGCAGAGGTCGACGACCTCGTCCTCGCCGGAAACGGTCCTGCCCGCGCTCGACTCGCTCACGCTGCTTCCTCCCACTGATCGGTACCGACTGCCTCCCCATCCTCCCGCTTCGGGCGGCTCCGCCCAAGGGCGATCCCCGGCCGCAGGGGGGTGTGATCGGGGCCCCGGAATGTTTGGTAATGTTTTCCACGTCGGAACGGCCCGCGAGGGACGCGAGACAGACACCTTGTCCGGGTGGCGGAATGGCAGACGCGCTAGCTTGAGGTGCTAGTGCCCTTTATCGGGCGTGGGGGTTCAAGTCCCCCCTCGGACACAGAGCGAGA
>NZ_JBHYVA010001014.1:0-2024 GCF_042750055.1 Streptomyces sp. NPDC059456 | reverse complement strand
GGGGGGGGGGGGGGGGGGGCGCGGGGGCCCCCCCCCCCCCCCCCGGGGGGGGCCCGCAGGGTGGGGGGGCATCCGGCAGCCCACGGGTGCCGAAGGTCCGGCCTGCCGCAGAGGGCGGCCGTCGACCTCGACACCAATTGAACTGTAAACCATCTCCGGAGGGCGGGCGGCACCGCCCGGAGGGGGAGACCCCGGCCGCCTCGGCCTTCCACCCTCCCCCCTCCCCCTCCCCCGCTCGTCGTGTCGCGGGCCCGGCGGGCAGGCAGCCGAAATAATGGGGCCGTGAGCAGTGGTGGTTACTCGGCCGTGGTGCGCACCGCTGTGGCGGGCACGCTCCTGGTGCTCGGCTTCGCCGTGGTCTCGTGCAGTGGCGACGACCCGGGGGACACGGCGAAGGGCAAGGTCACCGTCGTCTACGAGGACGATGCGATCAAACCGGAGAACCGGCAGGCCGTCGAGGTGATCCGGAAGTCCCGCGTCCTGGAGCAGTCGGCCGACTGGGTCAACCACTCGCTCGCCCTCCCGCACGACCTGACCGTGAAGGTCACCGACAAGGTCCCGCCCGGGGTCGAGGACGCCGTCACCCAGCCCGACGGCCGGACGATCTACGTGCCCCCGGAGTTCCTGGCCCAGGTCCGGGGGATCGCCACCGACGTGGCCAAGAGCGTCGAGCGGCCCGCCCTGTTCCCGAAGGACCGGTACAACGCCGACGACCTGACCGCGCTGTCCACCCGGTTCATCTTCGGCCACGAGCTGGGCCACGCCCTGCAGCGTCAGCTGATGCTGGCGAACCTCGGAATGGAGGAGGACGCCGCGGACGGGTTCGCGTCGTTCTCCACCGTCAACGAGGCCGGACCCGCACCCTCGCTGGCGGCCGCGCTCGTCTTCGACGAACTCGCCCGCAAGCAGGGGAAGATCACGCTGGAAGGGCTCTCCAGCGATCACCCCGTCACCCAGGCGCGGGTCTTCAACTTCCTCTGCGACCTGGAAGGAAGCGACCCGAAGAGGTACGAGGGCCCGCTGGTCGGCGCCGGCTACCTGCCGAAGTCCCGCGCGCCGCTGTGTCCGCAGGCCTGGGCGATGCTGGACCACGGCTGGTGGACCCAGCTCCAGCCGCACTTCACTCGTGCGTTCAAGGAGCAGGGCGACAAGGAGCAGCGAGAGGCCCGCGCCCGGCTGATCGCGGAGACGAAGGCCTTCGCGGAGCAGCTCGACCGGTACCGCAGCGGCCAGTGAACCCACGCACCGCCGGCCTCGTGGACCCCGCCTTCTAGGGCTTGAGGATCAGCCGGATCGGGTTCCCCTCCTTGCGTTCCAGCGCTTCGACCGCCCGAGCGGCCTCGGCCAGGGGAAAGATCCCGCTGACCGAGCCGGAGAGGTCCAGGCGCCGTCGGCCCACCAGGGCCACCAGGTCGGTGAGGTCCTCGGGCCGGGAGCCGTAGTGCCCGGTCACCTGCTGGCGGAACCGGCAGAACCAGGCATTGTCCTTGATGGTGAACGGCTGGTCGGTGAGGCCGACGAGTACGAGCCGGCCCCGCTCGGCGAGACTGGCCAGTGCCTGTTCCCGTGCGGCGGGGACGCCCGCGAAGTCCAGAGCGGCCGTGATGCCGCCGGCTCCGGAGACGGCGCGCAGGTTGGTCCCGAACTCCGGGTCGGCCGGGTCGAGGGCGGCGTCGGCGCCCAGCTGCAGGGCCCGCTCGCGTGCGGCGGCGAGCGGGTCCACGGCGATGATCGGGCAGGCGCCCACCATGCGGAGCAGCTGGACCGCGTGCGCGCCGAGGCCGCCGACGCCCCAGACGGCCACCGCCTCCGCGGGCCGTACGGCCGCGCTGGAGGTGATCGCCGCCCATGGCGTGGAGACGGCATCGGGGATGATGCACGCCTGCTCGAAGGGGATCCCCGGGGGCAGCTGCACCACCGCTTCGGCGGCGGCCCGGGCCGTTTACGCCCCACCCCCCGCCGACGTAACACCCCCCGGGCCCCGGGCCCCCCCCCCGCCCCCCCCCCCCCACTGGCACGCCGGG
>NZ_JBHYVA010001013.1:0-2028 GCF_042750055.1 Streptomyces sp. NPDC059456 | reverse complement strand
GGACGCGGGCGCTGCCCCGGCCGCGAAGCCGGATGCCGACAAGCTTGCTCGGCAGTCGTCGGACGACAGTGAGCGCACGGCCGTGTTCCGGGCCGTGAAGCCTGCTTCCGCTTCGGCGCAGGCCGGCTCGGGCGCCGCCAGCGCCGACAAGCCGGCCGCGGGCGGTCCGTCCGCCGAGAAGCCGGGTGCGGGCCGGGCTGCGGGTGCCACCGGCAAGGACGCGGCGACCGCCGGCAAGCCGGGCACGGACGGTGCGTCGGCCAAGGGCGGCTCGGGCGAGCGGGACGCCACCGGTGCCCCGGCGGCGAAGCCGGGCGCCGACGACAGTGAGCGCACGGCCGTGTTCCGGGCCGTGAAGCCGGCTGCGGGCGCCACCGGCAAGGATGGTGCGGACGCCGCCGCGGCGTCCGCCGGGAAGCCGGGTGAGGAGGACAGCGAGCGCACCGCCGTCTTCCGGGCCGTGAAGCCGGGGGCGAAGGCTCCGGAGAAGCCCGCCGCCTCCCGGCCCGTGCCGCCGAAGGCGGTCGGCGGGGAGCGGGCCAGCACGTTCGTACCGCTGCGCAAGGACGAGGACGCGGGCCCGGCCGCCAAGCCGGAGACCGCCAAGCCGGCGACGACCGCCAAGCCGACGGCCGCCAAGCCCGCGACCGCCAAGCCCGACGCCCCGGCCCCGGCGTCTGCGGCCGCCGCCTCCACCCCCGTACCCGAGCGGACCGAGCGGACCACGCAGCAGCCGCTGCCGCCCAAGCCGCCGCTCGACCTGCTCGCGGACCTCACCAACAACCCGCCCCCGCCGCCGAGCCCGCTGCGCACGTTCGTCCGCCGGTTCAAGATCTACGCCCCGCTGGTCGTGCTCCTCGTGATCATCCTGGCCGTGGTCCAGCTCGTGCGCCCGCTGCCCGAGCCGAAGCTCACGATGACCGCGAAGTCCTCGTACACCTTCGACGGCGGCAACCCGGTCCTGCCCTGGCCGAAGGAGGGCCAGGGCTACATGGCCGCCGCCGGCCTCGGCACCGTCGGCAGCTTCGGCGAGCAGAAGCCGGTCGCCATCGGCAGCGTCGCGAAGACGATGACGGCGTACGTGATCCTGAAGAACCACCCCCTCAAGAAGGGGGAGAAGGGTCCGATGATCGACATCGACAAGACGGCGGTCGACGACGGCGCCAAGAGCTCCGAGGGCGAGTCCACGGTCGGCACGCTCAAGGCGGGCGACAAGATCTCGGAGTACGACGCCCTCGCCGCGATCATGATCCCGTCGGCCAACAACGTCGCGCGGCTGCTCGCGCGCTGGGACTCCGGCGGCGACCAGGACGCGTTCGTCAAGAAGATGAACGACGCCGCCAAGGAACTCGGCATGACCAACACCACGTACACCGACCCCTCGGGTCTGGACGCGACGACGGTCAGCACCGCCGAGGACCAGGTCAAGCTCGGTCTCAAGGTCGTGGAGATGCCGGAGCTGGTCGCGATCACCAAGCTGCCGGAATGGACCGACCAGTACGGCAAGAAGTGGCGCAACTACAACACCCTCATCCCGGGCAACGGCGCGCTCGGCATCAAGACCGGATCCACCACCAAGGCCGGAGGCAACCTGCTCTTCGCCGCCGAGAAGAAGGTCGGCAAGACGAACCAGCTGATCGTCGGCGCGGTGCTCGGCCAGTACGGCGTCCCGATCCTCGACACGGCGATCGCGGCGAGCAAGCAGGTCATGCTGGCCACGCAGAAGATGCTGGTGAACGCGCCCGTCGTGAAGAAGGGCGACGTCGTCGGGTACGTGGACGACGGCCTCGGCGGGCACACCCCGGTCATCGCGACCGCTGACGTGGAGGCGGTCGGCTGGCCGTCGCTCACGGTCGACATCAAGCTGGCCGACGGGGACGCCAAGCTCCCGCAGACCGCCAAGGCGGGCACCGAGATCGGCATGCTGACCGTCGGCGCGGGGGCCAGCCAGGTGAAGGTGCCGGTGGCGCTGCAGCGTGACCTCGTGGCGCCGGGTATCGGAAGCAAGCTGACCCGTATCGGCTGACG
>NZ_JBHYVA010001012.1:0-2030 GCF_042750055.1 Streptomyces sp. NPDC059456 | reverse complement strand
GCCGCGGCCGCCCCCTGTCGGGGGCGGCGGCTGTCGGTACGGTGGCGCGGCGCCCCCGGTGCGGCTCCCCTGGCGGTGAATCAACGCCGTCCCACGTGTGATTTCCCCCTCGTGGTTGACCGTGAAACGGGGGTGTGCGCGATGCTGTACTTAACGTTCGTTCACTCGGGAGGCAGTGCGATGGGTGTGACCGGTCCGATCCGTGTGGTGGTGGCCAAGCCGGGTCTCGACGGCCACGACCGCGGGGCCAAGGTGATCGCGCGTGCGCTGCGGGACGCGGGTATGGAGGTCATCTACACCGGCCTCCACCAGACTCCCGAGCAGATCGTGGACACCGCCATCCAGGAGGACGCCGACGCGATCGGCCTCTCGATCCTCTCCGGTGCCCACAACACGCTGTTCGTGCGCGTCCTGGAACTCCTCAAGGAGCGCGAGGCGGAGGACATCAAGGTCTTCGGCGGCGGCATCATCCCGGAGGACGACATCGCCCCCCTGAAGGAGAAGGGCGTGGCCGAGATCTTCACCCCGGGCGCGACGACGACGTCGATCGTCGACTGGGTCCGCGCCCACGTCCGCACCGCATAGCCGCATAGCCGCACAGCCGCACAGCCCCGCAACCGCGGCACCGTGCACTGCGCAGCGGCGCCTGCCGAGGCCCCGCAGCTCCGCCCCGGTCAGGAACCGGGCGCGGTGGCCGGCGGGGTCAGTTCGGCGAGCATCGTGGCGCGGAGGCGGAGCGTGGCGACCAGGCGCTGGAAGGCCTCGGCCCAGTACGCCGCCGCACCCGGGGACACATCCGGGGACGCGTCCGGCGGGCCGTCCGACGCCGCCGTCAGGGACTCCAGGTGGCCGGCCTGCGCGGGATCGAGGCAGCGTTCCGCGAGGCCCATCACCCCGCTGAAGCTCCACGGGTAGCTGCCCGCCTCCCGCGCGGCGTCCAGCGCGTCCACCACGGCCCGGCCCAGCGTCCCCGCCCACGGCACCACGCACACGCCGAGCAGCTGGAAGGCCTCGGACAGGCCGTGCGCCCGGATGAACTCCGCCACCCACTGCGCCCGTTCCCCGTCGGGCAGGACCGACAGCAGCTTCGCCCGCTCCGCGAGCGACGCCGTGCCCGGGGCCGTCGCGGGCGGCGCCGACGCCGGGCCGAGCAGGGCCGCGGACCACTGCGGGTCGCGCTGGCGCACCGCCGCCCGGCACCACGCCGCGTGCAGCTCCTCCCGCCAGCTCTCGCCCCCGGCCACCGGCAGCGCCACGATCCGTGCCGGGCCGAGCCCCCCGAACCGCTCCCGCCAGCAGGACAGCGGCGCCGCCTCCACCAGCTGGCCCAGCCACCAGGCCCGTTCCCCGCGCCCGGCGGGCGGCCGTTCGACCACCCCGTCGCGGAGCATCCCCGCATCGCACGCGGCCGGCGGGGTCACCCCCTCCGGGCCCACGCAGGCCAGCGCCCGCTCCGCCATCCGCCGGGCCAGCGCGGACCGCGGCAGTGCGGACAGCAGCTCGGCGGCCGTCGCCCGGACGTTGCGGCTCCGGTCGTCCAGGGCCGCCTCCAGGAACGGCTCGTCGTCTTCCGACAGCCCCACCCGCAGCGAGTCGAGGAACATCAGCCGGTCCTCGGCCCGTTCGGTGGCCCAGGTCGTCGACAGCAGCCGCGTCGCGGCCGCCGCCTCATGCGCCCGGACCGCCCCCAGAAGGGCCACCCGCTCCGCGAACAGCCCCTCCTGCCACAGCCGTTCCACCCCGGCCCGGTCCGCTGGGCCCGGCAGTTCCCCGCCGGCCGCGCCGCCGCGCAGGGCGAAGCGCCAGTCGGGATTGAGCCGGGCCAGCCACAGGCCCCGCACCCCGGCCAGGGCCAGCGCCTGCGCCCGCAGGTCCGTACGGGCCCGGGCCGCGTCCAGCAGCGCCGGCACCAGCGCGGCCGGAGCCCGGTAACCGTGCCGGCCGGCGGCGGCCAGCCACTGCGGCAGCAGCTCCGTCAGGTCCGGGGCCGCTCCGCGGCGCCCGCCGCCGCTGCCCGCGCCGGTCCGGCC
>NZ_JBHYVA010001011.1:0-2032 GCF_042750055.1 Streptomyces sp. NPDC059456 | reverse complement strand
CGATAGCCCTCGCTTCGCGATGGCCTTGGGCCACCCTTGACCGCCCGTCCCGCCCCGGAAGGACAAGGACTGCCGGGAAGCCCCCGAAGGGACGGTCACCTGGGCACGGGCCTTGGGCAGGGCGGCATCGGCGCCGCCAGGGCCCGGTTCCGGGGGATCCGGCTGCCCAGCTGGGGCCCATGGGCAGGCCCGTCCCGGGTCGGGTCCGGCCCGGCCTGAGTCGGACGGCGGCCGGAGCGCTGTCACCGCCGGGCAGGCGGGCCGCCCGCCTCTGATCGCTACGCGCTTCCGTCGGTGCGGCGGCCCCCGGCCGTCCCGGCTCGGGCGGGCGCTGTGTCCGGGGCCGGGAAGGTCCGGCTCGGTCCGGCCGGAGGCGGACAGTGAGCAGAGCGCTGTCGGCGCCGGCCGAGTTCGATCCGGGCGGGGAGCCGGCCCGGGAGCCGTGCGCCGACGCGGTGAAGGCCCGGCGGGGGCGGTGAGGTCCGTCCGCCCCGGTCCGGGTGGTGATCGTCACGGCGGGGGGCGGGGGTGGGCCCGTAGTCTGTCCCCGTGGCAGAACCAGTCCGCATCCCGACCGCGAAAGTCGCCCTCTCCACTGCCTCCGTGTATCCGGAGTCGACGGCGACCGCCTTCGAGATCGCCGCGCGCCTCGGTTACGACGGCGTCGAGGTGATGGTGTGGACCGACCCCGTGAGCCAGGACGTCGATGCGCTGCGGCGGCTGTCGGACCGGTACCGGGTGCCGATCCTCGCCGTGCACGCGCCGTGCCTGCTGATCACGCAGCGGGTGTGGTCGACGGATCCGTGGACCAAGCTCCAGCGGGCGCAGGCCGCCGCCGAGCGGCTCGGGGCGTCCACCGTCGTCGTGCACCCGCCGTTCCGCTGGCAGCGCCAGTACGCGCGGGACTTCGTCAGCGGAATCTGGCGGATGGCCGACGAGACCGACGTGCGGTTCGCCGTCGAGAACATGTACCCGTGGCGGTACCGGGACCGCGAGATGCTGGCCTACGCCCCCGAGTGGGACGTGACGAAGGACGACTACCGGCACTTCACCGTCGACCTGTCGCACACCGCGACCGCCCGGACCGACGCCACCGAGATGATCGACCGGATGGGCGACCGGCTCGCGCACGTGCACCTCGCCGACGGGAACGGTTCCGCGAAGGACGAGCACCTGGTCCCGGGCCGGGGGACGCAGCCGTGTGCCGAGTTGCTGGAGCGGCTCGCCGCCACGGCTTTCGACGGGCACGTCGTCATCGAGGTCAACACGCGCCGCGCGATGTCCTCCGCGGAGCGCGAGGCGGACCTCGCCGAGGCGCTGGCCTTCACCCGGCTCCACCTCGCGGCCGGCCCCGCCGCCGCCCCGGTCGTCAAGGCCCCCCGCCGGTGACGGAACCCGCCAAGCCGCGCCGCGGCCCCGGGCGTCCCCGCCACGACGAGGCCGGCGACGGCCCCGGCACGCAGGAGCGGATCCGGCTCGCCGCCCGGGAGGTGTTCGCGGAGCGCGGGTACGACAAGACGTCCGTCCGCGGCATCGCCAAGGTGGCCGGCGTGGACCCGGCGCTGGTGCACCACTACTTCGGGAGCAAGGACGACCTCTTCGCCGCCGCGATCGAGGTCACCATGGAGCCCGCCCTCGTCGTCCCGGCGATCGTGGGAGAGGGCCCCGAGGGCATCGGCGAGCGGCTGGCCCGGTACTTCCTCGGCATCTGGGAGAACCCGGCGTCCCGGGCGCCCCTCCTCGCGGTCATACGCTCCGCCCTCACCCACGAGGCCGCGGCGGCGGTCCTGCGCCGGCTGATCCTGCGCCGGGTCCTGGAGCGGGTCGCGGCCGACCTCAACGTCCCCGACCCCACCTTCCGCGCCGAACTCGCCGCCTCCCACATGATCGGCATCGCGCTCCTGCGGTACGTGGTCCAGGTCGAGCCCCTCGCGTCCGCGGACCCGGAGGCCATCGTCACGCTCGTGGCCCCCACCCTGCAGCGCTACCTGACCGAGGACTGAGCCCCCTGTCCCGGGATGCGGACAACGTG
>NZ_JBHYVA010001010.1:0-2037 GCF_042750055.1 Streptomyces sp. NPDC059456 | reverse complement strand
GTTTTTGCTGCCCGCGGGGGGCCGGGGTGGGGCGGCGGGGGGGCGCCGCGGGGGGGGGGGGCCCCCGCCCGGCGGCGGCCACCGGGTCGCAGCGGCGCTGCTCCCCGGCGGCCCCCCGGCCTCAGAAGGTGAGGTTCCAGGCGTCGATCTTGCCGGTGTCGCCGCCGGCGTTGTCGTTCACGCGGAGCTTCCAGACACCGTTGGCGACCTCGGAGGAGGCGTTGACGGTGAAGGTCTGGACGATGTTGTCCGTGCTGCCGCCGGCCCGGTTGCTCAGGGTGTAGACCGAGCCGTCCGGGGCCACGAGGTCGACCTTCAGGTCACCGATGTAGGTGTGCTTGATGTCCACGCCCACCTTGAGGGTGGCCGGGGCGTTGCCGGTCACCCCGCTGACGGTGATGGGGCTCTCCACGGTGGCGTTGTCGTTGATCGCGAAGTCGCCGAGGTTCTCGAAGTACTTCCCGGCCGGCGGGGTGGAGCCCACCGCCTTCAGCGCGTCGACCTGGCCCTCGCCGAAGAACGAGTTGTTGGCCGTGGTGCCGGTGCAGCGGCCGTCCGACGGGCAGGCGATGTCGTTGGCCTGGGTGGCCAGCTTGGCGCGCAGCTGCGCCGGGGTGATGCCGGGGTTGGTGCTGGCGAGCAGCGCCGCGACGCCCACGACGTGCGGGGTGGCCATCGACGTACCGCTCTTCGTGCCGTACTTGCCGCCCGGCAGCGTGGAGTAGACGTCCTGGCCCGGGGCCGCGACGTCGATGACGCCCTGGCCGAAGTTGGAGAACGAGGCCTTGGTGGTGCCGGTGCCGTTCGCCGCGACCGTCACGACGCCCGGGAGCTCGGTCGGGATGTCGAGGCAGGCGTTGGTGATGGTGCGGGTGACCGGCGTCGAGTCGTTGGGGCTCGCGGTGTCGGTCGTCTTGTGGGCGAGGTCGTAGTTCTCGTTGCCCGCCGCGGCGATCTGGAGCGAGCCCTTGCCCTCGGCGTACTCCTGGGCGCGCTTGACGCCCTCGATGATGGCGGCCTGGTCGATGTTGTCCGGGCAGTTGAACTGCCACGGGTCGGTGTAGTAGCTGTTGTTGGTGACCTTGAAGCCGTGGTCACCGGCCCACACGAACCCGCAGATGGTGTTCTCGGCGAAGAAGAACGAGTTGCCCGGCTCGGCGACGCGGACCGCGGAGATTTTCACGCCCGGGGCCACGCCGACGACGCCCTTGCCGTTCTTGGCGGCCGCGATGGTGCCCGCGACGTGGGTGCCGTGGGTGTCCACGTCCCGCCAGGCGCCCGCACGGGTGTCGGGCTTGCCGTAGGCGCAGGAGACGGAGTCGGCGGCGTTGAAGTTCGGCGCCAGGTCCTGGTGCTGGTCGTCCACACCGGTGTCGAGGATGCCGACCTTGACGGAGGCGGAGCCGGTGGTGACGGCCCAGGCCTGGTCCGCCTTGATCTGGCTCATGTCGGCGCGGACGGGCTCGCCGGCCGGGGTCGTCGACTGGGCCGGGTTGGCGGGCAGCGCCGGGTTGTAGGCGTCGGCCGGGACGTCCGAGGTGCGGGTGGCCCCGACCTGCTGGACGCCGCTGACCCCGCGCATCGTCGCGGCGAAGCCGGCGGACGAGGAGTGGGCGACGATCACGCCGATGGCGTCGAAGTTCGAGAAGACGGTGCCGCCGTTGGCGGCGATGGCGGAACGCACCGCCGAGCTGTCACCGGGGGCGGTGATCACCAGGTAGGCGCGGGTGCCGGCAACCCAGGTCGCACTCTGGGAAGACGGCGCCGCGGCCTTGGCCTTGGCGGGGGCGGACGGGACGGCCTGGCCGGAGGGCGAGACCGGGGCGGTGCCGGCGAGCGCGGCGGGGGCCCCGAAGGCGAGCGCGGCGCCGAGCGTGGCGGCCAGCACGAGGGTACGTCGAGGTCGGCTGGATATGTGGGGTATCAATGCGTCCTCCGAAGACGGGCCCGGGGGGGGGGGGGGCCCACACCCCGCGTACCACCCCCCCCCCCCCCGGGCGCCGGCGCGGTTAAAAAAAACACAACCCCCACAAACCC
>NZ_JBHYVA010001009.1:0-2044 GCF_042750055.1 Streptomyces sp. NPDC059456 | reverse complement strand
ACACCCCCCCCCCCCCCCCCGCGCGCCGGGGGCGTAGCCTCGTAACCGAGCCATATCCACAGTCGTACAGTCGCGGCAGGCGCCCCGCGCCACCGCACTCATGGGGAGTGAACCCGATGCCCGAGCTGAGGTCCCGCACCGTCACCCACGGCCGCAACATGGCGGGCGCACGCGCCCTTATGCGTGCGTCGGGCGTAGCGAGCGAGGACATCGGGAAGCCGATCATCGCGGTCGCCAACTCCTTCACCGAGTTCGTCCCCGGACACACGCACCTGGCCCCGGTCGGCCGCATCGTCTCCGACGCCATCCGCGCCGCGGGCGCGATCCCGCGCGAGTTCAACACGATCGCCGTCGACGACGGCATCGCCATGGGCCACGCCGGCATGCTGTACTCCCTGCCCTCCCGCGACCTCATCGCGGACAGCGTGGAGTACATGGTCGAGGCGCACTGCGCCGACGCCCTGATCTGCATCTCCAACTGCGACAAGATCACCCCCGGCATGCTGATGGCCGCCATGCGCCTCAACATCCCGGTCGTGTTCGTGTCCGGCGGCCCGATGGAGGCCGGCCAGGCGACCCTCGTCGACGGCACCGTCCGCAAGCTCGACCTGATCGACGCCATGGTCGACGCCTCCAACGAGAACATCTCGGACGCGGACATCCTGCGCATCGAGGAGAACGCCTGTCCGACCTGCGGTTCCTGTAGCGGCATGTTCACCGCCAACTCGATGAACTGCCTCGCCGAGGCCATCGGCCTGGCCCTCCCGGGCAACGGCTCGGTCCTCGCCACGCACACCGCCCGCCGCGCCCTGTACGAGAACGCCGGCCGGACGGTCGTGGAGATCACCAAGCGGTACTACGAGGAGGGGGACGAGTCCCTCCTGCCGCGCAACATCGCCACCCGCCAGGCGTTCGAGAACGCCATGGCCCTCGACATCGCCATGGGCGGCTCCACGAACACGATCCTGCACCTGCTGGCCGCCGCGCAGGAGGCGGGCCTGGACTACGACCTCACCGACATCGACGAGGTCTCGCGCCGCGTCCCGTGCCTGGCCAAGGTCGCCCCGAACGTGGCGCCGGGCGGCACGTACTACATGGAGGACGTCCACCGGGCCGGCGGCATCCCCGCCATCCTCGGCGAGCTGCACCGCGGCGGGATCCTCAACAAGGACGTCACCACCGTCCACTCCAAGGGCCTGGAGGACTGGCTCGCGACGTGGGACGCCCGCTCCGGGACGGCGTCGGACGAGGCCATGGAGCTGTGGCACGCGGCCCCCGGCTGCAAGCGCTCCGCCACCGCCTTCTCCCAGTCCGAGCGCTGGGAGACCCTCGACCTCGACGCCGAGGGCGGCTGCATCCGCTCCGTGCAGCACGCGTACTCCAAGGACGGCGGCCTCGCCGTCCTGCGCGGCAACATCGCCGCCGACGGGTGCGTCGTGAAGACCGCCGGTGTCGACGAGTCGATCTGGACCTTCGAGGGACCCGCCGTCGTCTGCGAATCGCAGGACGAGGCCGTCGACAAGATCCTGCGCAAGGAGATCCAGCCGGGCGACGTCGTCGTCATCCGCTACGAGGGCCCGCGCGGCGGCCCCGGCATGCAGGAGATGCTCTACCCGACGTCCTTCCTGAAGGGCCGCGGCCTCGGCAAGGTCTGCGCCCTGGTGACGGACGGCCGGTTCTCCGGCGGCACCTCGGGCCTGTCCATCGGCCACGCCTCCCCGGAGGCGGCCTCGGGCGGCACCATCGCCGTCGTCGAGGACGGCGACCGGATCCGGATCGACATCCCGAACCGCTCGATCGAGCTCCTGGTGGACGAGGCGACGCTGGCCGCCCGCCACGAGGCGCTGGGCGGCGTCTACGCCCCGAAGAACCGCGAGCGCAAGGTCTCGGCGGCCCTGCGGGCCTACGCGGCGATGGCCACGAGCGCCGACAAGGGCGCGGTCCGCGACGTCAGCCGCCTCTGACCCCGCCCGCCACGGTCTTCCGCGGGCGCGGCGGACACCGTCCCGCCCCCGGCGGTGAGCGGACCCCAGCGGTACCCCCC
>NZ_JBHYVA010001008.1:0-2061 GCF_042750055.1 Streptomyces sp. NPDC059456 | reverse complement strand
CGTGCCGTGGACGTACACGACGGAGGTGCCTCGAAGCGCGGTACGTCGCCCTCGCGGACCCGCTGCCAGGCCCGCCGGTAGAGGTCCGCGGCCGGCTCGTCCGGCACCAGGACGCCCAGGACCGGACGCCCGCCGGGCGCCAGCCCGTACATCGCGAGCTTCCACTGTTCCACGGGCAGGACCGGCGAGGGCATTTCGGCCCAGCCGCCGGGCAGGAACAGCGAGCGGCCGGCGCGGGTCCGGGAGGCCGTCACCACGAGTTCGGTGGCCGCCAGTTCGGCGCGGGCGGCCTTCAGCCGGGCCGGCTTCCAGCCCGTCCAGCGCGCCACGTTGCGGTCGGTGGGGTCGGGCATCGCGAGCAGGGCCAGGTAGAGGGCGGCGGCGTCCGCGCCCAGGCCGTGGGCCTCGCCCACCTCGGCCACCAGCTCGGGCACCGAGCGGCCGGGGTCCTGCGGCCACCACGTGCCGTCCTTGCCGACGGCGTCGTCCCCGGCGCCGGCCGCCGGGGCACCCGGGTCGGCGAGCAGCTCGGCGAAGCGCGGGTCGTGGACGGCCCGCAGCGCCGTCTCCGTGGCGGACGGCTGCTGGTCGTCGCCGCGCAGCGCCGGGAGGTACGGGTCGGAGCCGGTGGAGTCGAGCAGGGCCGTCTTCAGTGCGGGCTTGGGCCGGTCGTCGTGGGTGGCCATGACGACGGCGCCGTACCGCTCGTGGCCCTCGGCCGTCTCGGTGGGTGTGCCCGCGGCCTTCCGGAAGTCGGGGAGGCTGGTGTAGTGCCCGATGGTGAGGAGCAGTTCGGGTGCGGCGAGCCGCTGGCGCACGGCGGTCAGGGCGGGCGGCAGGGCGGCCCGCAGCGGGTCCCCGGCGGGCAGCCGGTGGGCCAGCCAGGCCGTCAGGGTCAGCGCGCCGGTGAGGACCTCCGCGGTGAAGGGCTCGGTGGCCGGTTCGCAGGGCTCGGCGTGGTCCCCCTTCACCTCCCAGGCGACGTCGACCGAGAGCGGCGGGGACGCCGCGGGGTCGAGGATCGCGGCGAGGGCGCGGTGCGTGGACCAGCCGGTCCGCGCGGCGCGGGTGGCCTCGGCGAGCAGCCACTCGGGCACGGGGGTACGGCGGCCCACGCGGCGGTTCCACTCCCGTGCGGCGGCGGCCACGTCCGGGCCGTCGGTCCACAGCCGCGCCGGGTCGGCGGGCAGCAGTGCGGCGACGACCGCACGGCGCACCTCGACGTCGAGGCTCCTGAGCTCGGTCCGGGCGTGCTTCGCGTCGGCGGCCTTGACGCCGAGGGCGGTGCGCAGTTCGGCCGGCAGGAAGTGGGCCTCCCAGCTGTCGATGTTCGGCAGGCCGGCCAGCAGGAGCCGTGCGACGGTGCCGGACACGCCGGTGAGGCGGGCGAACTCGTCGGCGGCCTCGGGGCGCAGCGGTGCCGGGCCGCGGTCGGCGGCCTCGGTCAGGAACGCCGTGAGCCAGCCGGGGCCGCGCTCCCGGTCGCCGACCCGGGCGTCGCCGCGCACGGTATAGGGGCCGGGCACCTCGAAGCGGCCGACGGGGTCGTGGAGCAGCGCCCCGAACTCGTGGCCGTCGGTGACGGACGTGCTGTGCTCGGTGAAGCCGAGGACGGCGCCGCCGCCGAGCGGGAGCAGGCTGCGGTGCCAGGTGTTGCGGGAGACGCCGTCGGGGGTGCTCAGGTGGCGCGGGTCGAGGTGGACCAGGACCCGGCGCCAGCGGTCGCCCGAGGCCCCGGCGGAGGCCAGCCCGAGGGCGTCCACCTGGCCGAGCACGGTGCACAGTGCGGCCCGCTGCTCGTCGGTGGTGCCGACGGCGACGGCCCGGTAGGCGACCGCGGCGGGCTCGTCGAGCAGCGTGGTGAAGGGCAGGGCGGAGTGGTCCAGGGCGGGCGTGTCGAAGTGGAGGCGGCCGGGTACGGCGACGGCGCCGGTGTCGGCGCACGCCTCGGTGAGGCGGGCCAGGAAGCGGTGGGCGACGTCCTTGTCGGTGCCCCGGCTGTAGTAGCCGCTGCCGGCGATGCCGCGCAGCGCCTGCTCGATGAGCTCGTCGGTGGGCCCC
>NZ_JBHYVA010001007.1:0-2063 GCF_042750055.1 Streptomyces sp. NPDC059456 | reverse complement strand
TTTCCGCCAGGGCACGGGCCGTGGGGGGGGGGCCCACTCCCGTTGGGGGCCGGCTTACCCTTGTCGGGCGCGCGATGGAATCCTCCGGAGTCAGCGTGCGCAGCGCCCACGTCTCCACCCTCGGGGCCAACGCGGTGGACTCCCTGTACGTGGTCGACCCCGACGGCAAACCGCTGCCGCCCCCGGCGGCCGCGGCGCTGGCCGCCGAACTGGAGGCCGCCCTCCGCTGACGGCCACGCCCCGGATCCCCGTCCCGCACGCCGGCGGGCCGAAAACGGCCCCCGCGGCGTGGGAGGCGCGGGGTCCGGGGCGCGGCCCGGGGCCGGGAACGGGCGGGTCCCCGGACAGGGGAAGGGCCCGATACCCTGGGGGACGACCACACGCCCCCGACCCGAGGAATCGCGACCACCGTGTTCGATACGCTTTCCGACCGCCTCAGCGCGACCTTCAAGTCCCTCCGGGGCAAAGGACGCCTCTCCGAGCAGGACATCGACGCTGCGGCGCGGGAAATCCGTATCGCCCTCCTCGAGGCCGACGTCGCCCTCCCCGTGGTCCGCTCCTTCATCGCGAACGTCAAGGAGCGCGCCCGCGGCGAAGAGGTCTCCAAGGCCCTGAACCCGGGCCAGCAGGTCCTCAAGATCGTCAACGACGAGCTCGTCTCGATCCTCGGCGGCGAGACCCGGCGGCTGCGCTTCGCCAAGACCGCGCCCACCGTGATCATGCTCGCCGGTCTCCAGGGTGCCGGTAAGACCACCCTCGCCGGCAAGCTCGGCCTCTGGCTCAAGGGCCAGGGCCACTCCCCGCTGCTCGTCGCCTGTGACCTCCAGCGCCCCAACGCCGTCAACCAGCTGAGCGTCGTCGCCGAGCGCGCCGGTGTCGCGGTCTACGCGCCCGCCCCCGGCAACGGCATCGGCGACCCGGTGCAGGTGGCCAAGGACTCCATCGAGCACGCCCGCACCAAGCAGTACGACATCGTCATCGTCGACACCGCCGGCCGCCTCGGCATCGACCAGGAGCTGATGCAGCAGGCCGCGGACATCCGCGACGCCGTCAGCCCCGACGAGATCCTCTTCGTCGTCGACGCCATGATCGGCCAGGACGCGGTCAACACCGCCGAGGCCTTCCGCGACGGCGTGGGCTTCGACGGCGTCGTGCTCTCCAAGCTCGACGGCGACGCCCGCGGTGGTGCCGCGCTCTCGATCGCGCACGTCACCGGCAAGCAGATCATGTTCGCCTCGAACGGCGAGAAGCTCGACGAGTTCGACGCGTTCCACCCCGACCGCATGGCGGGCCGGATCCTCGACATGGGTGACATGCTCACCCTCATCGAGCAGGCCGAGAAGACCTTCAGCCAGGCCGAGGCCGAGAAGATGGCGGCCAAGCTGGCGAAGGGCCCGAAGGAGTTCACGCTCGACGACTTCCTGGCCCAGATGGAGCAGGTCCGCAAGATGGGCTCCATCTCCAAGCTGCTCGGCATGCTCCCCGGCATGGGCCAGATCAAGGACCAGATCAACAACATCGACGAGCGCGACGTGGACCGCACCGCCGCGATCATCAAGTCGATGACCCCGGCCGAGCGCCAGGACCCGCACATCATCAACGGCTCGCGCCGCGCCCGTATCGCCAAGGGCTCCGGCGTCGAGGTCAGCGCCGTCAAGAACCTGGTCGAGCGCTTCTTCGACGCCCGCAAGATGATGTCCCGCATGGCGCAGGGCGGCGGGATGCCCGGCATGCCCGGCATCCCCGGGATGGGCGGCGGCCCCGGCCGGCAGAAGAAGCAGGTCAAGCAGGCCAAGGGCAAGCGCAAGAGCGGCAACCCGATGAAGCGCAAGGAAGAGGAGGCGGCGGCAGCGGCCCGCCGCGAGCAGGGCCCGCAGAGCGCCCCGCCCGCCACCGGCAGCCCGTTCGGCCTTCCCGCCGGCGGCCAGGCCGGCCAGGACTTCGACCTTCCGGACGAGTTCAAGAAGTTCATGAAGTAGGGGCGGTCGCGCGGGTAGGGGGGGGGCGGGGGGCGCGGGGCGCGGGCGGGAGGGGCTCACCCGCCCCCCCCCGCGGGGCCGCGG
>NZ_JBHYVA010001006.1:0-2062 GCF_042750055.1 Streptomyces sp. NPDC059456 | reverse complement strand
GCATGGCGCTGATCATCTCGGTGCTGGGCGTGGTCAACACCCTGGCGATGTCCGTCTGAGCGGACCCAGGAGATCGGCATGCTGCGGGCGATCGGCCTCGACCGGAGCCGGGTCAAGAACATGATCCGCCTGGAGGCCGTGGTCATCTCCCTCTTCGGCGCCGTCCTCGGCATCGTCGTGGGCGTCTTCCTCGCCTGGGCGGTCGGCACCACCCTCACCAAGACGGTGCCGGGCTACGAACTGGTCATCCCCTACGACCGGATCGGCATCTTCCTGCTGCTCGCCGGTGTGGTGGGCGTGCTGGCGGCCATGTGGCCCGCCCGCAGCGCCGCCCGGCTGAAATTGCACACCGCAAACAACCCCGAGTCGGCACCGGTTTCCACGGCTGGCACCCGCAAGGCCCCGGGGGAACCCGCCCGGGGGCCCTTCCCCTCGTACGGGGTCACGCGCCCCAGGTGCGCAGCCGCAGCGGCAGCCCCGAGCGCCCGGCCGCCGCGGGCTTCACCGCGAGGACCTGGTTGACGCCGAGCCGGCCGTGCTCGAAGCCCAGCGCCGAGGCCGCCATGTACAGCCGCCAGACCCGGGCCCGCCCCGGCGAGGTCAGCCGTACGGCCTCCTCCCAGCGCTCCTCCAGCCGTGCCACCCAGGCCCGCAGGGTCAGCGCGTAGTGCTCGCGCAGCGCCTCCACGTCGCGGACCTCGAACCCGGCCCGCTCCAGCTCGCCCACGGTCGTGCCCAGCGGCGAGAGTTCGCCGTCGGGGAAGACGTAGGCGTCGATGAACTCGTCGACCCGGTAGGCCTCTTCGTCCGGCTCCGGCGGGCGCGCGATCTGGTGGTTGAGCAGCCGCCCGCCGGGGGCCAGCAGGGCGTGCAGGGTGCGGGCGTACTGGCGGTAGCGCTCGGCGCCGACGTGTTCGGCCATCCCGATGGACGAAATGGCGTCGTACGGGCCGTCCTTGACGTCCCGGTAGTCCTGGATCCGGATGTCGACCCGGTCGGCCAGGCCCTCCTCCGCGGCCCGCTTGCGGGCGTACGCGGCCTGTTCGCGCGAGAGCGTCACGCCGGTGACGCGGACCCCGTACTCCCGGGCCGCGTGCAGCGCCATGGAGCCCCAGCCGCAGCCGACGTCGAGGAGCCGCCCGCCGGGCTGGAGGCCCAGCTTCCGGCAGACCAGGTCGAGTTTGTCCCGCTGGGCCTCCTCCAGGGTGGAGCCGGGGCTCCAGTACGCGCAGGAGTACACCATGGAGGGACCGAGGACGTGCCCGTAGAACTCGTTGCCGACGTCGTAGTGGTGGCTGATCGCCTGCCGGTCGCGGCTCTTGGTGTGCGTCTGGCCGTCCCGGCGCCGGGCCTCCTCGGGGGGCGGTGCGGGCGCCGGCCACGGCCGGGCCAGGGCGACGAGGTCGCGCAGCGCCGCCCGGGCGTCCGGGTCGCGCAGCAGCGCGGTGGTCCCGGCGGCGCCGCCCGCCCGCTCCGGCAGGCGCGGCAGGTGCGGGCGCAGCGCGCCCAGCTTGCCGAGGCCGGAGCGGCGGACCGCCCGCGGGGCCTCGGGGACGTCGGCGGGTCCCCGCTCCCAGAGCAGGCCGGCCACGCGGTCGAGCAGTTCGAACAGGTCGCCGTCCACGGTCAGGTCCCCGGCCACCCAGGCCCGGGCCAGGCCCAGTTCGCCCGGCCGCCACAGGACGCGGCGCAGGGCGCGCCGGTTGGCCAGCACCAGGGTGGGGCCGTCGGGCGGCCCGGCCTCACTGCCGTCCCAGGCGCGGATCCGGACGGGCAGGGGGGCGCCCAGCAGGGTCTCGGCAAGAGCGGCCAGCCGCGGCGCGGCTTCGGTCATCGTAGGCACCTCCGGAAACGATCCGACCCGACGCGACGGCCTACCCGTTTCCGGCTGCGCTCAACCGGCGGACACGCCGAAGGGGCCGCCCGCACCACGGATGGCGGGCGGGCCCCTGGGGGGCGGGGGGGGGGGGTTGGGGGGCCCACCCCGGGGAGGGGGGCGGTGGCGGTGGTGGCGGGGGGGGCGGGGGCGGCGCCGGTCGCGTATAAACAACAGACGCGGCCC
>NZ_JBHYVA010001005.1:0-2065 GCF_042750055.1 Streptomyces sp. NPDC059456 | reverse complement strand
GGCCCCCGGCCCGGGTACGGCCCCGGGCGGGCGGCCGCGTACGGGACCGAGCCGCGCGGCGACGCACGGCAGCCCACCGTCACCGAGCTCTACCACGCCCACCGGCTGCGCATGGTCCGGCTGGCGGTGCTGCTCGTCGACGACCTGGCCACCGCCGAGGACGTGGTCCAGGACGCCTTCACCGCCCTGTACCGGCGCCACGGGGAACACATCGGCGAGGTCGACAACGCACTCGGCTACCTGCGCACCGCCGTCGTCAACACCTCCCGGTCCGTGCTGCGCCGGCGGCGCACGGCCCGGGCCTGGACCCCGCCCGCGACCGCCGACATCCCCTCCGCGGAGGACCACGTCGTCCTCGACGAGGCACACCGCGAGGTCCTCGCCGCACTCGGCCGGCTGACCCCGCGCCGCCGGCAGGTGCTCGTACTGCGCTACTGGGCCGACCTCAGCGAGGCGGAGATAGCGACCACCCTCGGGATCAGCCGGGGAGCGGTGAAGTCGAACGCGAGCCGCGCCCTGGACGCGCTGGAACGGACCCTGGAGGGACGGATATGACGCACGGCGAACACACCGGCGAACGCCTCGTCGAACGCAGGCTGCGCCAGGCCCTCGACGCCCGTGCGGCCGGGGTCACGATCCGCGGGCTGCGCCCCGCGGACCCGCCGGGTCCGCACGTCCGGCGACTGCACGCGGCGTGGCTGCGGCCGGACCTGCGCCGGTATGCGCTGCCGCTGGCGGGACTGGCCGCGGCGGCCGCCGCCGTGGCCGGCTACCTCGTACTGGGCCCGGACGCGTCCCCGGCCCGCCCGGTGCCGCCCGCCTCGCCCCCCGAGTTCACCGGCCCGGGGCCGACACCGGGCTCGGGCACCGGTACCCCGACCCCGTCGGTGCAGCCGTCCCCGCCGCCGTCCAGGTCCCCCGGAACCCGCCCGGCCCAGGCGCCCTCGCCGACGCCGACCCCGTCGGGCCCGCACTCGGCGCGGCCGTCGACGTCCCGGACCCCCTCCGGCAGCCCCGCGCCGTCGCGCGCCGCCTCCCCGAGCGCCGCCTCCCCGAGCGCGGCCCCCTCGAAGAGCTAGTGCGGCGACCGCACTAGACCCGGCCCGGGGTGTTCTCCACGGCCGCGACCAGCGGGGCGAGTTCGGGGCGGGCCGCGGCCTCGCGCAGCGCCTCGCGCAGCGCGGCGTCGTTGGTCGGCCGGGCGGCGGCCAGCAGCGCCAGGCCGGCCTCGCTCACGTCGGTGTAGATGCCCCGGCGGTCCGTGTCGCAGATGTAGCGGTTCAGCAGCCCGCGGTCCTCCAGACGGCTGACCAGCCGGGTGGTCGCGCTCTGGCTGAGCACCACCGAGTCGGCCACCTGGTGCATCCGCAGGTGGCCGCCGGGGCCGCTGTGCTGGCGGCTCAGCACGTCCAGCAGCGAGTACTCGCGCACGCTCAGCCCGTGGCCGCTCTGCAGGGCCCGCTCGATGTGCGCCTCGATCCTCCCGTGCAGCAGGGAGAGGGCGCACCAGCCCTGGGCGAGGCCGGTCAGTGCGCTGTCGGTGGCCGTCATGGCTGCTCTCCTTCGAACCGTTTCCCGGCCCGTGTCCCCACGGGCGCCCTCCCAGGATAGGTCACGGCCGCAATAGCCCGCGTTTGTAAATATCCCGCGTCTGCAATTAATGTGGACGCACGTAAGCGGCGACGGCAAGTGTCGCGACAGCGCCGCCACCCTCCCCTTGAAGGGCACCCCTCATGCCTCTCGCACTCCTCGCCCTGGCCATCGGGGCCTTCGGGATCGGGACCACCGAATTCGTGATCATGGGCCTGCTCCCCGAGGTCGCCGCCGACTACGGCGTCTCGATCCCCACCGCCGGCTTCCTGGTCACCGGATACGCCCTCGGCGTCGTCCTCGGCGCCCCGCTCATGACCGTCCTGGGCACCCGCATCCCCCGCAAGCGCATGCTGATGCTGCTCATGGGCCTGTTCATCGCGGGCAACGTGCTCTCCGCGCTCGCCCCCGCCTTCGGCGTCATGCTCGCCGGCCGCGTCGTCGCCTCCCTCGCCCATGGTGCTGTCTCTTATAC
>NZ_JBHYVA010001004.1:0-2080 GCF_042750055.1 Streptomyces sp. NPDC059456 | reverse complement strand
AGGCGGCGGCCATTCTAGCGGTTCACTCGTCGCCGAGGTGGTTGGCGGGGAGGTACAGCTCGCGCACCCCGGCCTCGCGGATGAGGGCGGCGAGCAGCGGCGCGGCTTCGGCGGTGAGGCCGTTGCCGCCGAGGAAGAGCCGTTCGAGGGGGGTCTCGCGGGTGCGCAGGGCCTCGAGGAGGAGGCGTACCCCTTCGATGCCGATGCCGGTGTTGACCAGGTCGAGGGTGCGCAGGGTCCGGTTGCGGCGCAGCAGGCCGGCGAGGGTCCGGGCGCCGTCCTCGTGGACGGGATTGCGCTTGAGCCACAGGGCCTTGACGCCGGTGTCGTCCGCGAGGGCGCCGGCGAGGGCGGCCACGCCGTCGGGTCCGATCCGGTTGCAGCCCAGGTAGAGGGTGTGCAGGCCGTGTCCGGCGGTGAGGGAGTCCGCGAGCGTGCGGGCGCCGTCGTCGCCGATGGAGTTGGTGCCGAGGAGCAGGTGCCGGGCGTGGGCGGAGCCCGCGGCGACGGCCGCGACCCGGGCGGCGCCGGCCGGTCCGAGTCCCTGCTTGCACAGGTCGACGCGGCCGTCGGCGCGCAGGGTGCCGATCGGGAAGGTCTCGTCGGTCTCGACGTCCTGCCCGGAGGCGAGCCGCGCGAGCAGCGGGTCGAGCCCGGCCGGATCGGCGAGCGGCAGGTCGGGGTGCTCGATCGCGGGGCACCGTACGGGTGTCGGCTGTGTCATCACCACTCCACCGGTCCTTCGCCGGTGCCCGGCGTCCACAACGACATGAAGAAAACGATCAGGAAGAAGACGCAAGACCGGTCGGATTCGAACCGACGTCCTCCAGCTCGATGCGTGGGCGCGACGACCTCTGCGCTACGGCCTTGCTGCGGGAGATCATATACACCCCCTGGCCGGAACTCGATCACCAGTTTGAATGTGCTCTCCGGCCGGTCACGGTGCGTGACGGCTCCGGGGCTCGCCGCGAACCCCCTTTATCCCTTTCGCGGCACAATCAACCGGCGAAACGCCGGTCGAGCCGGATCGTTACCTCAAGTTTTCCTCAATTCCAGTGACACCGCGGCCACGGCCTTCCTAGCTTCCTCGTACACGCGTTCTCCACGCGTCTTCACGCGTCTTGACGCGTCGTACACACCCGCGGTTCCTGCCGGCGATCCCCGCAGCGTCGCGTCCCCTAAGAAAGAGTGCAGCAGATGAAGGTTCCCAAGGCCGGTGCTTTGGTCGCAGTGATCGGCCTCGCCCTGACCGCCTCAGGGTGCGGCAAAGGCGACAGCGGCCCTACGGGGAACCTCTCCATCGGCATCAAGTTCGACCAGCCCGGTGTCGGGCTGCGCGACCAGAGCGGCGCCTTCTCCGGCTTCGACGTGGACGTCTCGACGTACATCGCCAAGGAGCTCGGCTACAAGCCGGAGCAGATCGAGTTCAAGAAGGTCGACAGCTCCGACCGCGAGCTGCTGCTCCAGTACAACGAGGTCAAGTTCGTCGCGGCCAGCTACTCGATCAACGACAAGCGCAAGGAGAAGGTCGACTTCGCCGGCCCCTACTTCCTCGCGCACCAGGACCTGCTGGTCCGCGCCGACGAGACCTCGATCACCAAGGCCGAGGACCTCAACAACAAGAAGCTCTGCTCGGTGACCGGCTCCACCTCGGCGCAGAACGTCAAGGACAAGCTGGCCCCCAAGGCCAGCCTCCTGGAGCTCGACGGCTACTCGGAGTGCGTCATCGCCCTCCAGGACGGCCTCGTCGACGCCCTCACCACGGACAACTCGATCCTGGCCGGCTACGCGGCTCAGAAGGCCAACGCCGGCAAGTTCAAGCTGGTCGGGCTGAGCCTGAGCAACGAGAACTACGGCATCGGCGTCAAGAAGGGCGACAAGGAGCTCCAGGGCAAGATCAACGCCGCCCTGAAGAAGATGGTCCAGGACGGCTCCTGGGACGCCGCGGTGAAGAAGAACTTCGGCCCCGCCAACTACCGGAACGAGCCCGCCCCGCAGATCACCACGGGCAGCTGACGCAAGGACCGGGGCGGCGGGCTCCGGCCGGCCGGAGCCGGACGGGGCACCGACCGCGCCGGAC
>NZ_JBHYVA010001003.1:0-2085 GCF_042750055.1 Streptomyces sp. NPDC059456 | reverse complement strand
GGGCGGGGAGTGGCCCTGGGACTGCGTGGCCGACTGCGAGAGCAGCGGGCGCTGGGCGGTCAACACCGGCAACGGCTTCTACGGGGGCCTGCAGTTCTGGCAGCCGACGTGGGAGGAGTACGGCGGGCTGGCCTTCGCGGCACGGGCCGATCTGGCGAGCCGGGAGCAGCAGATCCGGGTGGCGGAGGACGTCCTGGGGGCCCAGGGGTGGGACGCCTGGCCGGTGTGCTCGAAGCGGTACGGACTGGCGGGGCGGATGCACGTGGTCCGGGCCGGGGACACGCTGGACGGGCTCGCCCGGCGGTACCGGGTGAAGGGCGGCCTGCAGGCGCTGTACGAGGCGAACCGGACGCGGATCGGCCCGAACCCGCAGGCACTCGCGGTAGGCACCCTGCTGACCCTCCCCCCGACGGACCCACCACCCCCGACGGCGCCCCCGACGGCGCCCCCGACCCCGACTCCCCGGCCTCCGGCGCCCGCGCCGAGTCCGACTGCGAAGCACCCGCCGCCGGCGGTCGTGCCGGGTCCGGCCCACGCGGGCCCGGCGGCCGTGCCGAGTCGGGCGGGGCGGCCGGCCGGGCCGGCGGCCGCGCCGAGTGCGGCTGCGAAGCCCGCGCCCCAGCCGGTCGGGGCGGCTCCGGCTCTCGCGGGTCCGGTGGCGCGGCCGGGGTGGTGACGGGGGCACCCCGGGGTGACGGGCGGGGGGTTCGGGGGCGGGGGCGATTCGGAAGGCGGGCTGCCGGGAGGCAGACTGCTCGGCATGCTGGAGACCTCCGCACGACTGCTGCGCCTGCTGTCCCTGTTGCAGGCCCACCGCGAATGGACCGGAGCCGACCTCGCGGAGCGCCTCGGCGTGACCCCGAGGACGGTGCGGCGCGACGTGGACCGGCTCAGGGAGCTCGGCTACCCGGTGAACGCCAGCCCCGGCACCGGCGGCGGCTACCAGCTGGGCGCCGGGGCAGAGCTGCCGCCGCTGCTGCTGGACGACGACGAGGCCGTCGCCGTGGCGGTGGGCCTGCGGACGGCCGCGGGCAACGGCGTCGAGGGGATCGGCGAGGCCTCCGTACGGGCGCTCGCCAAGCTGGAGCAGGTGCTTCCGGCGCGGCTGCGGCGGCGGGTGTCGGCGCTCAACGAGTTCACCGTGCCCATGCTGCGCGGCCCGGGGCCGTCCACCGTGGACGCCTCCGTGCTGACCGAGCTCGCCGCCGCGTGCCGGGACAACGAGCGGCTGCGCTTCGGCTACCGGGACCACGGCGGCAACGTCAGCCGCCGCGTGGTGGAACCGCACCGCCTGGTGTGCACGGAGCGGCGCTGGTACCTGGTCGCCTGGGACGTGGACCGGGAGGACTGGCGGACCTTCCGCGCCGACCGGATCGAGCCCACGCCGCCCCACGGTCCGCGGTTCGCCCCGCGTCCGGCGCCCGCCGAGGACCTCGCCGCGTACGTGTCGCGCGGCGTGTCGCAAGGGGCGTACGCGGCGAAGGCGCTGCTGCGGCTGAAGATGCCGGCGGAGGCGGCGGCCCGGGCCGTGGGCCCCGCGGACGGTGTCCTGGAGCCGCTCGACGCCGACAGCTGCCTGCTGCGGACGGGGGCCGTGAGCCTCGACGTACTCGTCATTCACGTCATGCTGCTCGGCTGTGAGTTCGAGGTGCTGGAGCCGCCGGAGCTGACGGACCGGATCAGAGCGGCCCGGGACCTTCTCGGGCGGGCCGTGGAGAAGATGTAAGGAAACGGAGGGGGTTCGCCGGGGGAGGCGGGGCGGCCGGCGCAATCCCGGGGGAAATTCCGGGGGTCCGGGACGGAATGCGAAACAGGATGGGTGCCGGGCCTGGCGCGGGCCGGAAAAGGAATCCCGAAGGGTCACTTCCGTGCTGCTTCGGGGGAAGCCGGCCCGGTCAAAGAACTGTCGACATTCCGTGACACAAGCGTGACCCGGTACGGACGAACCTCCGGGCGCTGCGCTGACGTTCCGGTCGTGTGCACGAAGCGGGTCACCTCAATGGCCGAGGGGGGGGGGGGGGGGTGGCCGGGCCCCCCCCGGGGGGGGGGGGGTGTAGAAAAAAAACAACCACCCACCCCCAACAG
>NZ_JBHYVA010001002.1:0-2095 GCF_042750055.1 Streptomyces sp. NPDC059456 | reverse complement strand
GGCCCGCCCCCCCGGCCCCCCCCCCCGGGTCCGCCTCGCGGACACCGGCCCCACCGTCTTCACCGAGATGTCCGAACGCGCCGCCCTGCACGGCGCGATCAACCTCGGCCAGGGCTTCCCGGACACCCCCGGACCCGCGCCCGTCGTCGAGTCCGCGATCGCCGCCCTGCGGGCCGGACACCACCAGTACCCGCCGGTCCCCGGACTGCCGGAACTGCGCGGGGCCATCGCCGACCACCAGCGGACCCGGTACGGGATCGAGCTGGACCCCGCCCGGGAGGTCGTCGTGACCACCGGAGCGTCCGAGGCACTGGCGGCGGCCCTGCTGGCGCTGACCGGCCCGGGAGACGAAGTCGTCGTCCTGGAGCCGTACTACGACGCGTACGCGGCCTGCGTCGCGCTGGCCGGAGCCACGCTCGTGCCCGTCCGCCTCGACCCGCCCGCCTTCACGCTGGACCCGGCCGCCCTGCGCCGCGCCGTGACCCCGCGGACGAAGGTCCTGCTCCTCAACACCCCGCACAATCCCACCGGAACGGTGCTCCCTCCCGCGACCCTGCGGCAGATCGCGGAGACGGCCCGGGCCCACGACCTGCTGGTCGTCTCCGACGAGGTCTACGAACACCTCGTGTACGAGGGGCCGCCGCACCTGCCCGTGGCCGCCCTGCCGGGCATGGCGGAGCGGACCCTGACCATCGGGTCGGCCGGCAAGACCTTCTCCGTCACCGGGTGGAAGGTCGGCTGGGCCACCGGCCCGCGGGATCTGGTCGAAGCGGTCACCGCGGTCAAGCAGTACCTGTCCTTCGGCTCCGGAACCCCCTTCCAGCACGCCGTCGCCGACGCCCTGCGCCTGCCCTCCGCCCACTTCACCCGGCTGCGCGACTCGCTCAGGCGCCGCAGGGACCTCCTGGTGGCCGGGCTGAACGACGCCGGCCTCATCGCGCACGCCCCGCGGGGCACCTACTTCGTGACCGCCGACATCCGGCCTCTGGGCGAGCGGGACGGCCTGGAGTTCTGCCGCTCGCTGCCCGCCCGCTGCGGTGTCGCCGCCATTCCGAACCAGGTCTTCTACACCGACCCCGACGCGGGCCGCCCCTACGTCCGGTTCACCTTCTGCAAACAGCGGGCCGTGCTCGACGAGGCGGTGAGAAGGCTCGCCGCCCTGCCCGGCAGCCGCCCCGCACCCACCCTCCGTACGGAAGAGAAGACCGCGTGACCACAACGGCCGACCGGCCCACCGCCATCCCCGCCACCCCTGCCCCCGCCCCTGCCACCGCCACCGCCACCGGCCCCGTCCCCGCCCCCGTCTCCGCCGCCCTGCGCCGCGCCGAACTGGAATCAGCCCTGCGGGCCGTGACCGCCCGCATCGAGGCCGCGGCCGCCGACTGCGGCCGCGATCCCCGCGGCATCACCCTGGTGGCCGTCACCAAGACCCGGCCCGCCTCGGACGCCCGCCTGCTGTGCGGGCTCGGCGTCCGGCACCTCGGCGAGAACCACGACCGTGAGGCGGCCCCCAAGGCCGCCGACCTCGCCGACCTCGCGGCGCCGCCGCAGTGGCACTTCGTCGGCACGCTGCAGCGCAACAAGGCCGCTTCGGTGTCCCGTTACGCCGACCTCGTCCACTCGGTGGACCGCCCCACGCTGGTGACGGCCCTCTCCCGGGGAGCCGTGAACGCCGGCCGGACCGTGTCCTGCCTGCTCCAGGTGAGCCTCGACGCAGACCCGCGGCGCGGCGGCGTGCCGGCCGAGGGGCTCGCCGCGCTCGCCGACGCGGTCGCCGAAGCCCCCGGCCTGCGGCTGGCCGGGGTCATGGCGGTCGCCCCGCTCGCCGTACCGGCCCGGCAGGCGTTCGACCGGCTGGCCTCGCTGGCCGCCCGGCTGCGCGCGGACCATCCGCACGCCACGGTCATCTCGGCGGGCATGAGCGGCGATCTGGAGGCGGCCGTCGCCGCCGGAGCGACCCACCTGCGGATCGGCTCCGCCCTCCTCGGGACCCGCTCCCACCCCGCGCCCCCCCCCCCCCCCCCCCCCCCCCCCCCCCCCCCCCCCCCCCGCGCCCCCCCCCGCCCCCCCGCCCCCCCGCGCCGGGGCGCGCGCG
>NZ_JBHYVA010001001.1:0-2104 GCF_042750055.1 Streptomyces sp. NPDC059456 | reverse complement strand
GCTCCGCGTTGCGGATCACCATGACGAGCCCCATGCCCCCGCCGGGTCAGGACCGCGCCGCCGCACCCTCCTGGCGGCAGCCGTCCTCGCCCCGTTCACGGCGGTGGGCTGCTCCGCGCAGGACCCGCCCACCGCGGCGGGCCACGGCCCGCGACCCGCGGCGAAGGACGCCCTCGTCATGGTGATCCGCAACGCGGAGCAGCCGTTCGCCGGGGACACCGGCGAGGACGCGGAGGGCAACGAGGACCCCGGAGCCCTCGCCGGTCGCGGCCGCCGCCGGGCCGCGGAACTGCACCTGCTCTTCCCGCCCGCCGGCGGCTCGACGCTGCCCCGCCCCGCGGTCGTCTTCGCCACGGGCGGCCCGGCCGGTGCCCCCGCCCGCTGCCGCCGGACGGTCGAGCCGCTGGCCGCCGCCCTGCACACCCGGCTGCGCGGCGAATTCGCCGTCGGCGCCGAGGCGGCCCTGGCCCGCGCCGTGCTCGCCGCGCCCATGCCCGTGCTCGTCTGCTGGGAGCACACCGGCGTCCCCCGCCTGATCCACGCCCTCGGCGCGGACCGGGTGATCGGCGTCCCCGCCGTCTGGCCCGACCGGCACGACCTGGTGTGGACGTTCACCCGCCGGGAGGGCCGGTGGAGCTTCCGCGAACTCCCGCAGCACCTCCTCCCGGGCGACGCGTAGCCCCGCGCGCCGGGCCTGCGCCAGGCCTGCGCCGGTCCTGGCCACGCCTGCCGCAGGCCTGGGCGCAACGCCCGCGCAGGCGTGGCGAAGGGGCGCTACGGCCGGCCCAGCGCCCGCGCGAGGTGGGCCGCCGTGCGGCCCGCGCCCGCCGCCGCGACCTGCGCCGGCGTGCCCGCCGCGACGATCAGGCCGCCGTCCGCGCCGCCGCCCGGACCCAGGTCGATCACCCAGTCCGCGCCCGCCACCACCTCCATGTCGTGCTCCACGACCACCACCGAGTGCCCCGCGTCCACCAGCCCGTGCAGCTGCCGCAGCAGTACCTGCACATCGGCCGGATGCAGCCCGGTCGTCGGCTCGTCCAGCACGTACAGGGTGTGGTCGCGGCGCTGCCGCTGGAGCTCGGCCGCCAGCTTGATCCGCTGCGCCTCGCCGCCCGACAGCTCCGTCGCCGGCTGCCCCAGCCGCAGGTAGCCCAGCCCGATGTCCTCCAGCGCCCGCAGGCTCCGGGCCGCCGCCGGGACCCCCGCGAAGAAGGCGGCCGCGGACTCCACCGTCAGGGCCAGCACCTCCGCGATGTTCATTCCCCCGTACGTCACATCGAGGGTCTCGGTGTTGTACCGCGCCCCGGCGCACTGCGGACACGGCGCGTACGTACTGGGCAGGAACAGCAGCTCCACCGAGACGAAGCCCTCGCCCTGGCAGGTCTCGCACCGGCCGCCCGGCACGTTGAAGGAGAACCGGCCCGCCTTCCAGCCGCGCTCCCGCGCAGACGGCGCCTGCGTGAACAGCCTGCGCACCACGTCGAACAGCCCCGTGTACGTGGCCAGGTTGGACCGCGGGGTCCGCCCGATCGGCTTCTGGTCCACCTCCACCAGCCGCCGCACCGGGAACGCGGGATCCGTGAGCCGCTCCCCGACCTCCCGGGCGAGCACCTGGCCCACCAGCGTGGACTTGCCCGAGCCCGACACGCCCGTCACGGCCGTGAACACCCCGAGCGGGAACTGCGCGTCCACGCCCCGCAGGTTGTGCCGGTCGGCACCGGTGAGCCGGACGACGCCGTTCGCCTCCCGCACCGGCCGCGCCGGCGCCGTGCCGCCCGCGGCGAACAGGTGGCGCGCCGTCGCCGACTCCGCCACGTCCGCGAGCCCCTGCGGAGGCCCGCTGTACAGCACCCGCCCGCCGTGCTCCCCGGCCAGCGGGCCCACCTCCACCAGCCAGTCCGCATGCCGCACCACGTCCAGGTGGTGCTCGACCACGAACACCGTGTTCCCGGCCGCCTTCAGCCGGTCCAGTACGCCGAGCAGCGCCTCGGTGTCGGCCCGGTGGCGCCCCGCCGACGGCTCGGCCCGATAGGAACCCCCCCCGCAACCGCCCGACCCCCGCGGGGGCGCCCGCCGCCGCCCCGGCACGGCGCCCGCCCGCAAC
>NZ_JBHYVA010001000.1:0-2121 GCF_042750055.1 Streptomyces sp. NPDC059456 | reverse complement strand
CCACCATTTGTTCGCGCTTGCGACTTTTTTTTATCCGCCCCTGGCCCGGGTTGGGGGGGTGGGGGGGGGGGGGGCCGCGGGGCGGGCCCCCCCCCCCCCCCGGCACGGGCCGCACGGGCCTGATGCGCTGGACACGCTGGCGGCGCGGCTGGCCGCCGATCCGGAGGAGGTGCGGCCGGACGTGCTCCTCCTGCTGGGTGACCAGGTGTACGCGGACCAGCTGTCGCGGGAGACCAGACGGTGGCTCGCGGCCCGGCGGGACCTGCGGGAGGCGCCCGGGGCGCAGGTCGCGGACTACGAGGAGTACACGCGGCTGTACTACGAATCGTGGCTCGACCCGGAGATCCGCTGGCTGCTCTCGACGGTCCCGAGCCTGCAGATGTTCGACGACCACGACGTCGTGGACGACTGGAACACGAGCGCGGCGTGGCTGGCGGAGATGCGGGCGACGCCGTGGTGGCAGGAGCGGGTGCTGAGCGGGCTGATGTCGTACTGGGTGTACCAGCACCTGGGGAATCTCTCGCCGGCCGAGCTCGCGGCCGATGCGGTGTACGCGGCCGTACGTGAGAGCCCGGACGGCACGGACGCACTGCGGGCGTTCGCCGCCGAGGCGGATGCCGATCCGGGGTCGGTGCGCTGGAGCTACCGGCGTGACTTCGGGCGCTCGCGGCTGCTGATGGTGGATACGCGGGCGGCGCGGGTGCTGGCCGAGGGCGGGCGGGCGATGCTCGATCCGTCGGAGCAGCAGTGGCTCCGCGACAACGCCTTCGACGGGCACGGGGGTTATGACCATCTTCTGATCGGGTCGTCGCTGCCGTGGCTGATGCCGCCGTTGATCCATGACGCGGAGGTGTGGGACGCGGCGCTGTGCCGGGGGGAGCGGGGGCCGCGGTGGGCGCGGATCGGGGAGGATCTGCGGCGGCGCAGCGATCTGGAGCACTGGGCGGCGTTCCCCGCCTCGTTCGCGGCGTTGAGCGATCTGATCGAGGAGGTGGGGACGGGTCCGCGGGCTCCGGCGACGGTGTGCGTGCTGTCGGGGGATGTCCATCATGCGTATGTGGCCGAGCCTCGAATACCGAGTACGGCGCGGGTGTTCCAGCTGACGTGCTCGCCGGTGCACAACTCGATCCATGCGGTGGTGAAGTGGGGTTTCCGGCTGGGCTGGTCGCGGATGGGGCGGTGGCTGGGTCGCGGGTTCTCGCGGCACGGGCGGACGGGCCGGCCTCCGTTGAGCTGGCGGCGTACGGGTGGGCCGTGGTTCGGGAACCAGCTGATGACGCTGGCGTTGGCGGGCCGGTCGGCCCGGCTCCGGCTGGACCAGGCGCGCCGGGGGCGCAAGGGGGAGCCGGCTGCCCGGTTGGTGACGGTGCTGGACCGGGAGCTGACGGCGGATTGACGGAGCGCCGTGTGGGTCCGGGCTGACAGACTGTGGGTCCGGGAAGCCCCGGGCATACGGTGGACCAACGCCAGGCGTACGCTGTATGGCTGTCAAGCCGCCCCTGCCGCTCCCGCGCGACGTCGCGGCGCTTCTACGCCGAAGCCCGTCAATCGGACTGGGGAGTCCCGCCTTGTTTGAGACGCTGGGGTCGCTGACCGCGAGCCCGTGGATCTATGTCGTGGTGGCGGTGTCCGTCGTGCTCGACGTGTTCTTGCCGGTGCTGCCGAGCGGGGTTCTGGTGATCACTGCTGCGGCGGCCGCGGCGGCTGCGGGTGCGGCGGGGCCGGTGGGGGTTCCCGCGCAGGTGCCCGACATTCTGGCGCTGCTGGTGATCGCCACGACCTCGTCGGTGCTGGGTGACATGGCCGCGTTCCGGCTGGCTCGGCGGGGTGGGGCCCGGCTCGACCGTGCGATCGCCCGGTCCCGTCGGCTGACTCGTGCCCATGACCGCCTGGGCACGGCTTTGGCGCGTGGTGGCGGCGCCCTGGTGGTGATCGCCCGCTTCGCCCCGGCCGGCCGCTCGGTGGTGTCCCTGGGTGCGGGCAAGACCCACCGCAAGGTCATGGAGTTCCTGCCCTGGTCGGTGCTGGCGGGCATGGCCTGGGCGGGGTACAGCGTGGCCCTGGGGTACTTCGGCACGCAGTGGCTGGGCGCGACCTGGCTGGGCACGGCGGTCTCGGTGG
>NZ_JBHYVA010000999.1:0-2122 GCF_042750055.1 Streptomyces sp. NPDC059456 | reverse complement strand
GCTGTGTACGGGCCCTTCGGGTTGCTGTTCAGCGGGTGCCGCGCGCGGCGGCACCCAGGGTGTTACTTGGCCTCTTCGGCGTCACCCTCGACGGCGGCCTCGACGGTCTCGGCGGCCGTCTCGACCTCGTCCTCGTCGGAGAGGTCGATGACCTCACCGTTGGTGTCGACGACCTTGGCGGCCTCGACGACGACCGCGAGGGCCTTGCCGCGGGCGACCTCGCCGACGAGCATCGGGACCTGGCCGCCCTCGACGACGGCCTGGGCGAACTGGTCGGGGGACATGCCGGAGGAGGCCGCACGGCGCATGAGGTGCTCGGTGAGCTCCTCCTGGTCGACGCCCAGCTTCTCCTTGTTGACCAGCGCGTCCAGGACGAACTGGGTCTTGATGCCCTTGATCGCCTGGTCCTTGGTCTCGGCGTCGAACTCCTCGACCGTCTTGCCCTGGAACTCCAGGTACTTCTCGATGGTCAGGCCCATCTGGCCGAGCTGGTGGTGCTCCAGGTTGTGCTTGCGGGTGTTGACCTCGTCCTCGAGCAGCTTCTCGGGGATCGGCACCTCGACGAGCTCCAGCAGCTTCTCCAGGACGCGCTCCTGGGCCTGCGTGGCCTGGTCGTACTGCTTCATGTTCTCGAGGCGCTTGCGGCTGTCCGCCGTGAGGTCCTCGAGGGTGTCGAACTCGCTCGCCATCTGCGCGAACTCGTCGTCCAGCTCCGGGAGCTCCTTGGCGGAGACCTTGGTGACCTTGACGGTGACCTCGGCGTCCTTGCCCTCGGCGGAGCCGCCCTTCAGCTGGGAGGTGAAGGTGGCCTCGCCACCGGCCTCCAGGCCCTTGACGGCCTCGTCGATGCCGTCGAGGAGCTCGCCCGAGCCGATGGTGTAGGAGACGTCGGAGGCGACGCCGTCCGGCAGCACCTCGCCGTCGACCTTGGCCTCCAGGTCGATGGTGACGACGTCACCCTCGGCGGCGGCGCGCTCGACGTCCTTGGTGGACGCGAAGCGGCCGCGCAGCTGCTCGACCGACTTCTCGATGTCCTCGTCGGAGACCTCGACCGCGTCGACCTCGACCTCGATGCCGGAGTAGTCCGGGATCTCGATCTCGGGGCGGACGTCGACCTCGGCGGTGAAGGCCAGCAGCTCGCCGTCCTTCAGCTCCGTGATGTCGACCTCGGGCTGGCCCAGCGGGTTCAGGTCGGCCTCGTTGACGGCCTCGGTGTAGAACTTCGGGAGGGCATCGTTGACGGCCTCCTCCAGCACCGCACCGCGACCGAAGCGCTGGTCGATGACCCGGGCGGGGATCTTGCCCTTGCGGAAGCCCTTCACCGTGACCTGCTGGTTGATCTTCTTGTACGCCGCGTCGAGGCTGTCCTTGAGCTCCTCGAAGGGCACCTCAACAGTGAGCCGAACCCGAGTCGGGTTCAGGGTCTCCACGGCGCTCTTCACGGTTCGGTCTCCTTGTGGCTGACTGCTTGGGGTTCTGCGTCCGCGCTGCGATTCAGCGGTTCGGCGGATTCGGCCCGGTACATCAGACACACGGGCACGCAGCTTGCATAGTAACCGCAAGCGGCAATCAGCCCACAACGCGATCTTGCGATGGCGGTGGGTGGTGGTCGGGGTGGCCGGATTCGAACCGACGACCTTCCGCTCCCAAAGCGGACGCGCTACCAAGCTGCGCCACACCCCGTCGGTGCGACACGTAGGGTACATGCCCGGAGACCCTCTGATGCGCGGGGTTTTGAGCGAACGATTCAGGACGCGAATTCAGGTACACCGCCCGCGGGCGCGCAACGGGGTGTGCACTCCCCCGGCCCGACCCGCTAGGATGCTGTCCGTGCCGCGGTCCCCCGGACCTGCGGCGCACGTGTTGCGGGCGTAGCTCAATGGTAGAGCCCTAGTCTTCCAAACTAGCTACGCGGGTTCGATTCCCGTCGCCCGCTCTGAGCACTGAAGGGGCAGGGCAGAGGGTGTTTCCGCGACCGGGCCCGTCGGGGGTGCCGGGCCGCCGCTGTGCTGCGGGCCCCCGTGCGCGGGGGGGGGCGGGGGCCCCGGTGGCGTATAAACAACTGAAGCGGCCGACGAATATTCCTTCTGGACCTCGTGGAAGAGGGAGACGGATATCGGCG
>NZ_JBHYVA010000998.1:0-2129 GCF_042750055.1 Streptomyces sp. NPDC059456 | reverse complement strand
GGGCTACACCAAATTACATGTGCGTACCCTACAACCCCCGGTTGTACTGGCTGCGCCGCGGCGGACCTGCGCCCGCCGACGTCGGGCGGCGGCCGCGGCCGCGGCGGCGGGTCCGTTGCCGCGGCCGGTCAGCGGTTCGCGGCCTCGCGCAGCGCGCCGATCTGCTCCCACAGCACCGAGGGGGTGGCGAAGGTCTCCAGCGACAGCGCCTCGTCCGTGAACCGGACGTCGTACGCCTGCTCCAGGGACCCCAGCAGCTCGACCACGCCGAGCGAGTCCAGGCCCACGGCCCGCAGATCGGTGTCGGCCTCAAGCGGCTCTTCCGCACTGAGGAACGGCAGGTACTCCCGCAGAAGTTCCTCGAAATTCTTGTCCCAGCCCATGGTGACCCCAGTCTTTTCGCAGTGTTGTTCGTCGTTTCCCAAGCACGTGACGTTAGGACCGGCGGCGGCCGCCCGGGAACCCCGGCCTGACCCCTAACCCGCGAAGAAAACAACACGTCCCTTTCGGAGTGATGCATGTCTGACACCAAGCGCCACGCCTTGTACGAGCGCTTCCGCCGCGGGCTGGCCCTGTCCCCCGACCGTCCCGCCCTGCGGATCGGCACCGAGACCCACACCTACCGCGAGCTGCACGAGCAGGCCCTCACCTGGGCCGGCTCCCTCGGCTCCGCCCGGGTCGTCGGCGTCCTCGCCGGCAAGAGCGCGACCGCGTACGCCGGCATCCTCGGCGGGCTCTACGCGGGCGCCACCGTCGTTCCGCTGCACCCCGACTTCCCCGCCGTCCGCACCCGGCACATGCTCGAACTGTCCGGCGCGGCCGCCCTGATCGTCGACGACCAGGGCCGCGCCGCCCTCGGCGAGGGCCTCGGCATCCCCGGCATACCGCTCGTCGAACCCGACCCGGCCCGCGCCCTCGACGAGCCGCGCCCCGTCGCGGCCACCGACACCGCGTACATGCTGTTCACCTCGGGCTCCACCGGCCGCCCCAAGGGCGTGCCCATCAGCCACGGCAGCACGCACCACTACTTCGCGCTCCTCGACGCCCGCTACGGATTCACCCCCGACGACGTCTTCACCCAGACCTTCGACCTGAACTTCGACTGCGGCATGTTCGACCTGTTCTGCGCCTGGGGCGCGGGCGGCGTCGTCGACGTCGTACCGCCGAGCGCCTACCTCGACATGCCGGCCCACCTCGAACGGCGCGGGATCACCGTCTGGTTCTCTACCCCCAGCGCCATCGGCCTGATCCGCCGCATGGGCGGCCTGACCCCCGGCGCGCTGCCCACGCTGCGCTGGAGCTTCTTCGCCGGCGAGGCGCTGCGCGTCCAGGACGCCGCCGACTGGCAGGCCGCCGCACCCGCCTCCACCCTCGAGAACATCTACGGGCCGACCGAGCTGACCGTCACCATCACCGCGTACCGCTGGGACCCGCAGACCTCCCCCGGCCAGGCCGTCAACGGGCTCGTCCCGATCGGCGCCGTCCACGCCGGCCACGATCACGTCCTCCTCGACGAAGACGGCGCCGAGACCGCCGTCGAGGGCGAACTGCTGATCACCGGACCGCAGATGGCCACCGGCTACCTCGACCCGCAGGACGACGGCGGCCGCTTCGTCGAGCGCGACGGCCGCGTCTGGTACCGCACCGGGGACCGGGTCCGCCGGCTGCCCGGCGGCGACCTGATCTACCTGGGCCGGCTGGACTCCCAGGTCCAGGTCCAGGGCTGGCGCGTCGAGCTCGCCGAGGTCGACCACGCGCTGCGCGCCTGCGCGGGCGTCGAGGACGTGGTGACCGTCGCGCGGCCCGTGGACGGCAGCACCGAGCTCGTCGTCTTCTACACCGGCGAGGTCCGTCCGGCGGCCGACCTCGCCCGGAGCCTGCGCGAGGTCCTGCCGCACGGCATGCTGCCCCGCCGCTTCGAGCACGTCCCCGAGTTCCCCCTCAACTCCAACCGCAAGGTGGACCGGCCGGTGCTCGCCGCCCGGGCCGCGGACCTGCTCGCCCCCCGCGCCCGCCGCGCGGCCTGACCCGACCGCACGTCCCCCGGCCGGGTTCCGCGGGGCCCGGCCCGGGTTCAGCCGGGCCCGGCGCGGGCCCCACCGGGTGCGGGCCCGGTTGCGCGGGGTCGT
>NZ_JBHYVA010000997.1:0-2134 GCF_042750055.1 Streptomyces sp. NPDC059456 | reverse complement strand
CCACCCCCAACCATACAAACAACACAAAAATATATATACACAAACACACACACACCCCCCCCCCGGGGGGGGCGGGGGGGGGGGGGCCCCCCCCCCCCCCCCCCCCGACCCCGCGCAGCGAGTTCGAGGACAGACCGCACGCCACTTCATCCCGACGAGCGCCAGGCCCGGATGGACGGAGGAGGCCCCGTCACTGCGGCGGGGGCGTCCGGCCGGGTCAAGGGCGCCGTCGAGTCCGGCCAGGTAGGGCAGGTGGGGGCGATGGCCGGCGGCCAGGATCAGAACATCCGGCCGCCCCGTGATGCCGTCGACCCTGGTGATCCGGCCTCCGTCAAGGTCGGTGAACATCGGGCGCCGGTCGGGGGCGACGACTTCCGCGCACCCCACGACAACCCCAAGGATTAGATGAATATCTATGTTGACGTCTATCGATACAGATGCCATGCTGATCACGTAGGCCATAGACAAACTTCGAAACACGAGGGAGTCGTCATGAACGAGCCGGTCACCCCCACCAGACCCAACCGCTCCGAGACGGCAGGCTCCTGTTGCGGACCCGCCATCGCACAGCCCGCCGCCGAGGCGGCTCCCGCTCAGTCCGCACCGTGTTGCGGCACCAGCGAGGGTGCGGAAGCCGCCGGCGCCAGCTGCTGCTGACCACCTGAAGTCCCCACCCTCTCCTCTGCCTGCATCAAGACCCGGAGACCTGTCATGAGCGAGATCACCACCGAACTGCCCGTCGTCGTCATTGGGGCCGGCCCCGCCGGACTCGCGGCCGCCGCCCACCTCGTCGACAGCGGCCTGGAACCCCTCGTTCTGGAAGCCGGGACCACCGCCGGATCCGCCGTCCGCGAGTGGGCGCACGTGCGGCTGTTCTCCCGCTGGGGTGAGGTCGTCGACCCGGCCGCCGAGAAGCTCCTCGCCCCGACCGGCTGGACCAAGCCCGCCGAGGACACCTACCCCTCCGGCGGGGACTGGGCCACCCTCTACCTCCAGCCTCTGGCCGACGTCCTGGGCGAGCAGGTGCGCTACGACGCCCGAGTCACCGGAGTCTCCCGCACCGGCCGCGACCGCATCGTCGACGCCGACCGTGAGGCCCAGCCCTTCGTCGTGCACTACAAGAGCACAGACGGCCGCGAGCAGCGGGTCTTCGCCCGGGCGGTCATCGACGCCTCCGGCACCTGGTCAACCCCCAGCCCCGCAGGCGGCAGCGGACTCGTCGCCCTCGGTGAGAAGGCCGCCAGGGTCCGGATCACGTACCGGGTCCCGGACCTGAAGGACCCCGCCGTCCGCGCCCGCTACGCCGGAAAGCGCACCGCAGTCATCGGCTCCGGCGCCTCCGCCTTCACCGCACTCGCCTACCTCGCCGATCTCGCCAAGGCCGACGACGGCCAGGGCACGCACGCCACCTGGATCCTGCGCCGGGGCATCTCCGGCGCGACTTTCGGCGGGGGCAAGGCCGACCAGCTTCCCGCCCGCGGCGCCCTCGGCCTGGCCGCCAAGGCAGCGGTCGACGGCGGCTACGCCGACGCGGTCACCGGATTCCGCACCGACACCATCGAGCGCACCGAAGACGGCCGCGTGATCCTCATCGGCGAGGACGGCCGCCGCCTGGACCCGGTGGACGAGGTCATCGTCCTCACTGGCTTCCGCCCCGACCTCACCTTCCTCGACGAGCTCCGCCTCGGCCTCGACGAACGCCTCCAGGCGCCGGTCGAGCTGGCCCCGCTGATCGACCCGAACCAGCACTCCTGTGGCACCGTCTACCCGCATGGGGTGAACGAGCTCTCCCACCCGGAGAAGGACGTCTACCTCGTCGGCATGAAGTCCTACGGGCGCGCCCCGACCTTCCTGGCCATGACCGGCTACGAGCAGGTCCGCTCCATCGCCGCCCACCTCGCCGGCGACCAGGAGGCCGCCGAGCGCGTCGAACTCACCCTCCCCGAGACCGGGGTGTGTGGCGGCGCGGGTCTCTTCGACGAGCCCGCCGCCGCGGAGGAGACCGGCGGCGGGTGCTGCGCGGCTCCGGCCACCCTCACCATCGGCGCCGCTCCCGCTCCCGTTTCCTCCGGCGGCTGCTGAGGTGAGCGACCTTCAAAACGGCGTGGCCGCGACCGGGACAGGGGTCCGGTCG
>NZ_JBHYVA010000996.1:0-2140 GCF_042750055.1 Streptomyces sp. NPDC059456 | reverse complement strand
TCGGGGCGCCGGCCGTACCGCCCGGTGCGCAGCTGCACGTACCGGGGATCTCCCGCTTCATCACCCCGGACCGGGATTTCTACCGGGTGGACACCGCGCTGGTCGTGCCCCGGGTGGACGCGGACACGTGGCGGCTGCGCATCCACGGGGAGGGCGTCCCGAAGCCGCTGGAGCTCGGTTTCCGGGAGCTGCTGGCCCGCCCGCTCGTCGAGCACGACATCACCCTGTGCTGCGTGTCGAACGAGGTCGGGGGCCCGTACGTGGGCAACGCCCGGTGGCTCGGCGTGCGCCTGGCCGACCTGCTGCGCGAGGCGGGCGTCAGGCCGCCGTCGCGGGGCGGTCCGGCCGATCAGCTGGTGGCGCGTTCGGTGGACGGAATGACGCTCGGCACGCCCGTCGAGACGGTCATGGACGGCCGGGAGGCGCTGCTCGCCGTCGGGATGAACGGCGAGCCGCTGCCCTTCGCACACGGCTTCCCCGTACGGATGGTCGTACCGGGCCTGTACGGGTACGTCTCGGCGTGCAAATGGCTGACGGAGCTGCGGCTGACCACGTTCGCGGCGTACGACGCGTACTGGGTGCGCCGGTCCTGGGCGGCGCAGGGCCCGGTCAAGACGCAGTCCCGGATCGACACCCCGCGCCCGTCCGCCGAGCCGCAGGAGGGCCCGGTCCCGGTGGCGGGGGTGGCGTGGGCGCAGCACCGGGGGATCGCCCGGGTGGAGGTACGGGTGGACGGGGGCCCGTGGCACGAGGCCCGGCTCGGGGAGGCGGACGGCAACGACACCTGGCGGCAGTGGGTGTGGACGTGGGAGGCGGCCCCGGGCGCGCACACGCTGGAGGTCCGGGCCACGGACGGCACGGGCGCCGTGCAGACGGGGGTGCGCACCGGGACCTTGCCGGACGGGGCGACCGGGTGGCACTCGGTCGCGGTGCGTGTCCGGCCGGCGCCCCGGAGGAAGGCATGACGCCGACATCCCGGGAATCCGCCCCGCACGTCAGGAGCCGGTCTTCGTGGAGCTGACCAGTACGTCGTTCCTCTCCGCGCTGATCGCGGTCACCGTGCTCGCCATGCTCGCCGCGCTGCTGCTGTGGAACCGGGTGCCGGGCCCCGGGTGGGTGCGCTGGCCCGTGCGGGTGCTGATGATCGCGCTGTGCCAGCTGACCTCCATCGCGGTGATCGCGGCCTGGATCAACGGCAGCTACGGCCTGTACTCCTCGTGGGACGACCTGCTGGGCACGGAGACGGCGCAGAACGCCTCGGCGATGACGGGGCCGCCGCCGGGCCGGGCGAAGTTCACCCAGGGCGGCGACGGTACGCAGATCACCTATTTCCGCGGCTCGCATTCGAAACTCGCCGGGCAGGTGATCGTGTGGACCCCGCCGGAGTACCGGGCCGCGGGGGCGGAGAAGACCCGGTTCCCGGTGCTGGTGCTGCTGCACGGATATCCGGGTTCGCCCCGGACCTGGATCGACCTGGGCAGCATGCCGGGGACGCTGACGCGGTTGGTCCGGGCGGGCGCCGCGCACCCGTTCATCGTCGTCATCCCGGAGATCTACCCGGGCGGGGTCAACACCGACTGCAGCAACACGCCGACGCGGAAGGTGGCCGGCTGGCTCGCGGAAGACGTGCCGGACGTGGTCTCGAAGAACTTCCGGACCCTGCGCGAGCCCGGCGGCTGGGGGCTGATGGGCGTCTCGACCGGGGCGTTCTGCGCGGTCAAGCTGCCGTTGCAGTACCCGAAGGTGTTCCGGGCGGGCGCGGCGCTGGACCCGGATCCCCTCTCCGGGGACCCGGAGGTGCTGGCCGACCCGGTCCTGCGGGAGCGCAACAGCCCGCTGTGGCTGGTCCGGCAGGCCAAACGGGCCGACGTCGGGCTGTTCCTGGCCACTTCCGCGCAGGACAAGGACAGCCCGCCGCGGCAGCTGGAGACGTTCGCCCGGGCCGCGGCGGGCAGCGGGGTCCGGGTCAGGACCCTCGTCCGGCCGGCCGGCGGCCACAACTTCCAGACCTGGACCGGCATGTACCCGGACGCGCTGGCCTGGCTGAGCGCGGAACTCCCGCCACCCGGTGACGGCGGGGGCCGGTGACGGGGGGGGTGACGGGGCGGTTGGCGACGGCGGGGGTTTGTGACGACGGGGG
>NZ_JBHYVA010000995.1:0-2143 GCF_042750055.1 Streptomyces sp. NPDC059456 | reverse complement strand
TCCACCGGCGCCCACGCCGCCGCCCCCCGTATTTGTGGGGGCCCGCCCGCGGGCGGGCGGGGGGCGCCACCGGCGGTGCGCACCGCCGGGCGGAGTCTTTCCGTGGCCGCCGGCAGGCACCGGCGGCCGGGAGGCTGCTCGTCCTCATACGAGGGGGACCCTGTGCGTGGCCCCCTCATGGGAAGAGGAGAAGGGTGGCTGGGACCGCGACGGGCGGTGACGAGTGCTCCGGCGTCGTCTCCCTCAGGTCAAGAGTCGGGGCGCGGCACCCATGACCACCGCACTGGCTCACACGCCCGTCGCGGTCCTCGTCCTGCCCTCGCCGCGTACCACCCCTCATCCGGGTCCGCGGTCCGGGCTCGGCACCCGGGACCTGACCTCCCGCCAGGTCCCCGGTGCAGCTTTCGGGCTCAGGCGTCGCGCAGGGCGCGGACGGCCTCCTCGACGCGCTTGCCGTAGTCGGCGTCCGCGGCGTGGAAGTGAGCCAGGTTCTTCTCGATGACGTCCTCGAGGGTGACCTGAGACAGGCCGCCGGCGATGTTCGCCACCAGACGCTGCTTCTCGGCCTCCGACATCAGGCGGTAGAGCTCACCGGCCTGGAAGAAGTCGTCGTCCTTGGTGTGGGCCGGGGCCTCGTGGGTGCCCGTGTAGCCGGAGACGGCCTTCGGGGCGCCGAGCGCGAGACCGGTCTCGGCCGGGCCCTGGTACGAGTTGGGCTCGTAGTTCTTGTCGTGGCGCGAGCCGTTGCGCAGCGCCATGACACCGTCGCGGCCGTAGTTGTCGGCCTTCGTCGCCTTCGGGGCGTTGACCGGCAGGACGGTGTGGTTCACACCGAGGCGGTAGCGCTGGGCGTCGGCGTACGCGAACAGGCGGCCCTGGAGCATCTTGTCCGGCGAGGCGGTGATGCCCGGGACGAAGTTGTTCGGGGAGAAGGCGGACTGCTCGACCTCGGCGAAGACGTTGTCCGGGTTGCGGTCGAGGACCAGGCGGCCCACGCGCTGCAGCGGGTAGTCGCTGTGCGGCCACACCTTGGTGAGGTCGAACGGGTTGAAGCGGTAGTCCGCGGCCTCGGCGGCGGGCATGATCTGGACGTACAGGGTCCAGCTCGGGTTCACGCCGCGCTCGATCGCCTGGAGCAGGTCGGTCTGGTGCGAGTTGGCGTCCTTGCCGACGAGCTCGGCGGCCTGCTCGCCCGACAGGCAGCGGATGCCCTGGTTCGTCTTGAAGTGGTACTTGACGAAGAAGGCCTCGCCCTGTTCGTTCGTCCACTGGTAGGTGTGCGAACCGTAGCCGTTCATGTGGCGGTAGGACGCCGGTATGCCGCGGTCACCCATCAGCCAGGTGATCTGGTGCGTCGCCTCGGGGGCGTGCGCCCAGAAGTCCCAGACGTTGTCCGGCTCCTGCTTGCCCGTGAAGGGGTCGCGCTTCTGGGAGTGGATGAAGTCGGGGAACTTGATCGGGTCCTTGATGAAGAACACCGGGGTGTTGTTGCCGACGAGGTCGTAGTTGCCCTCTTCGGTGTAGAACTTCAGGGCGAAGCCGCGCGGGTCGCGGACCGCGTCCGCGCCGCCGAGCGAGTCGGCGACGGTGGAGAACCGCAGGAAGGTCTCGGTCTTCTTGCCGACCGTGTTCAGGAACGCGGCGCTGGTGTACGCGGTGACGTCGTCCGTCACCTCGAAGTGGCCGTACGCGGCCGAGCCGCGGGCGTGCACCACGCGCTCCGGGATGCGCTCCCGGTTGAAGCGGGCAAGCTTCTCGAGCAGCTGCTGGTCCTGGACCAGCAGCGGGCCACCGACGCCGGCGGTGGCGGAGTTCTGGTTGTCGGCGACCGGGGCGCCGGACTCGGTCGTCAGCGTGCGCTTCGACATGGTGACCTTCCGTACGGGAAACCTGCTGACGGAAAGCGTCTTCCGTCATGCGGAACAGCCTAATTTCAGGCCGAACGCAACGTCAACAGTTTGTTGAACAAAGATGAGGAGAGGTGATCCGGACGGTGCCGGCGCTTGGGCGCGACAGGACAGGTGTCAGCACCGGCACCATCCGGAAACTCAGGCCCCCGTGAGGGGGAGGGGCGGGGCCCGCCGGGCGGCCCGCGGCGGCGGGCCGCCGCGCACACGCGCCCCCCGCAGGGCCGCCGCCCCCG
>NZ_JBHYVA010000994.1:0-2147 GCF_042750055.1 Streptomyces sp. NPDC059456 | reverse complement strand
GCGATACCGCATTGAGAGGGCGGCGTGCTAGGCCGCTACACAACGGGGGCTTGCTTTGTACTGCGCTGGGCTACCAGGACTCGAACCTAGAACAAAGGAACCAGAAACCTTCGTGTTGCCAATTACACCATAGCCCAATGTGGTCTATACCAGACCAGTACCCCCGACCGGATTCGAACCGGCGCTACCGCCTTGAGAGGGCGGCGTGCTAGGCCGCTACACAACGGGGGCCCTAGCGATCCTGCATCAAGACGTCCGGGAGCTACCCAATGGAGACCTTGCGGGAAGGATCTGTACCCCCGACCGGATTCGAACCGGCGCTACCGCCTTGAGAGGGCGGCGTGCTAGGCCGCTACACAACGGGGGCAAAGCACTGCGTTACTGCTGCACTGCGCTGGGGTACCAGGACTCGAACCTAGAATAAGGGAACCAGAAACCCTCGTGTTGCCAATTACACTATACCCCACCGAAAGTCAACCCCCTGTGGGGCTTTTCTTTCGAGTGGCGCCTCCGTCCGGCCTTTCGGCCCGCTCCGGCGGCGCAGAAAGAACATTACCGGATGCCTGACCGTGCTCCAAAACGGGTATCCGAGGCCAGGAGCTCGGGGAGCTGGACGAGCCCCGCGATCCGGTGCACGCCCGAGGGGCCCGGCCCGCGCGCGCCGTCCCGGTCGAGCCAGACCGCGGTGAGCCCGGCGTCACGGGCGCCGCGCGCGTCGATCTCCGGCTGGTCCCCCACGTACGCCACGTCGCCCGGCGGCAGCCCGAGCGCCTCGCAGGCCGCGAGGAAGGCCTGCGCCTCGGGCTTGCTCACACCCAGTTCCGCGGCGCACACCAGCACCTCGAACCGCTCGCGCAGGCCGAGCCGGCGCAGCTTGGGGTCCTGGTTGACGGTGGAGGAGTTGGAGAGCACCCCGTGCCGGTAGTCGCCGGCGAGGGCGTCCAGGACGGGCACGACGTCGGGGAAGAGCGTCCAGGCGGCCTTGTAGTGCTCCACGTAGCGGTCGAACCAGGCATCGGCCTCGGCGGCGCCCATCGCGGGCTCGCCGAGGAAGTCCCGCACCCGGTCCCGGCGCTGTTCGGGGAAGCTCACCTGCCCGGCGGCGAAGCGGTCCCAGTGGCGGGTGGTGATCTCCCGCCACAGGGCGAGCGCCTCCTCGGGGGAGCCGTACCGCTGCGCGAGGCCCTCCTCGGCGAGCCGGCGCGCGAGGCCGGCGCTGTCCGCCCCGGTGTAGTCGAACAGGGTGTCGTCGATGTCCCACAGCACGGCGCGGATCGGCATACCCCCGACGCTACGACATCGCGGGGGCCCCGCCCTCGGGAACGACGAAGAAATCGGTGACGAAACACACGACGGCGCCGGCCGCGTCCCGGCCGACCCAGGTCGGGTAGTGGCCGTCGCCGAAACCGGAGGAGAAGGCCGCGAGGTTGTGGCCGTCCTCCCCGTCGACGAGGTGGACGCCCGCCGCGTGCCCGGCGGCCTCGAAGGCGTCCCAGAGCGGCCCCTCGTCCCCCTCGCACTCCTCGAAGGAGTCGTTGGCGGCGGCGTCGTAGAAGCAGCCCGCGCCCGCGTCGACGCCGTACCCGAAGTACCCGTCCTCGCCGAGTTCCGCGGGGTCCTGGCCGTCCTTCAGGGCGAGCTCCCAGGCCACCACCGGGGCCTCGGTGACGAGCAGGCGGGCGGCGGCGACCCTGCGGTGCGGCTCGTCCGAGGGCTCCTCGCCGGGCTCGGTCAGGGTGGCCATGGCCACCTGCACCCGGTGGCGGCCCGCCGGCGCCTGCACGGTGAACGGCGTGATCCAGTCGCCGCCCAGGCCGGTGAAGGGGTCGCAGGCCACCACGCGGCCCGTGGGCAGCCACAGCTCGCCCCCGTCGACGACGGACAGCGTCCCGGTGGGGCCCTCCTCGTACGAGAAGGTGCTGCCCGGCGTGAAGAACCAGGAGAAGTCGGGGGCGGTGATCGGCACGTCGGGCCTTTCCTGCTGTGTGGTTGCGTACGGGTGGACCCTAGCGACCTGCGCTGACAACGCATCAGGGGGCGGGCGCCCGGGGGTGCGGCGGGCCGCCCCCGGCCGGGGGGCGGGGGGGCCCCCGCGACGGGATGCCGAAGGTGACCGACGAGTTCGACCGGATCGTGGAGGTCAAGGA
>NZ_JBHYVA010000993.1:0-2161 GCF_042750055.1 Streptomyces sp. NPDC059456 | reverse complement strand
ACACACCCGCCCGCCGGCGCGGGGGGGCGGGGGCCCCCGCCCCCCCCCCCCCCCGCCGCCCCGGACCGGGGCCGCCCGGCGCAGCCCCGGCGGCCGCGGACCCCGGGCGCCGCACCACCGCCCGAGGAGGAGCCCGTACGGCCCGAACCCGAACCCGAGGACCCGGTCCGGCTCTACGCCTCCCGGGTCCTGGGGGCCGTCACCGAGGAGCCGGGCGAGTTCCCGGCCGGCGCCGGAGTGCCCGTACGGGTCCCCGGAGCGGCCGCGCTGCCCCGCATCCTGGAGATCCAGCGGGCCCTGCGCGCCCTCCAGCGGCACCGCCCGCCCGGACCGCCCGCCCGCCTCGTCCTCGACGAGCCGGCCACCGCCGAGGCCAGCGCCCGCGCCCTCGGGACGGTCATCCCCGTACTGCGGCCCGAAACCCGGCGCGAGGCGACCGTCCGGCTCGTGATGGACGCCTCCCCGTCGATGGCCGTCTGGCACGACATGTTCGAGGAACTGCGGTCCGTGTGCGAACGCCTCGGCGCGTTCCGCGACGTCCAGGTGCACTACCTGCACCGGCTCGCCGACGGCCGGGCCGCCGTCGGCCGCGGACCCGCCCCCGGCACCCGGCTGCGCTCCGGGGACCAGCTGCGCGACCCGACCGGGCGGGCACTGACCATGGTCGTCTCCGACTGCGCCGGACCCCTGTGGCGCGAGGGAGAAGCCCAGCGGCTGCTGCACCGGTGGGCCGAGTGCACCCCCTGCGTCGTCGTCCAGCCGCTGCCGCAGCGGCTGTGGAGCCGCAGCTGGCTGCCGACCGAGCGGGGCACCCTCACCCGCGAAGGCGGCAACGCCGGCCGGCTGCGCTTCTGCCCCGACCGGCCGGCCCGCCCCGGGCGGCCCACCGGCGGACTGACCGTCCCCGTCCTGCCGCCCAGCGCCACCGCGCTCGGCGCCTGGGCCCGGCTCGTCGCCGGACTGGGCACCGGACCCGTCCCCGCCGAGGTGGGCCGGGTGCTCGCCGACCACCCCGCCGCGCCCCTCCCGCCGCCGCGCGCCGTCCGCCCGCCGCGCGAGCTGGTGCGCCGCTTCCGCGCCTCCGCCTCGCCGCGCGCCGTACAGCTCGCCGTGTACCTGTCGGCGGCCCCGCTGACCCTGCCCGTGATGCGCCTCGTGCAGCGCACGATGCTGCCGGACTCCGAGCCCTCGGACCTGGCGGAGGTGCTGCTGAGCGGGCTGCTGCGGCGCGGCCGGGCCGCCGGGCAGTGGTACGAGTTCGTACCCGGCGTCCAGGACGTCCTGCTGGGCCCGCTCGGCCGCGACGAGGCCGCACTGGTGCTCAAGCACTGCTCCGAGTACGTCCTCGCGCACTTCGGACGGGGCGTACGGAACTTCCCCGCGCTGGCCGTCTCCCAGCTGACCGGCGCCCCGCTCGTCGAGGAGACCGGCGAGGAACGGGTCCCCGCCGGCCGGCTCCCGCAGGCCTTCGCCGAGGTCTCGGCACGCGTCGTACGCCGCTACCTGCCCGGGCCGCCCACCGCGGACCCGGCCGTCACCGAACCCGTGGCACCCGCGCCCGGGCGGGCCTGGGCGGTGCGCACGGCCCGCGAACGGCTCGCCGCGCAGGACCGCCACGGGGGCGACGGCGGCCCGCGCGGACTGTACGAGGCCGCCGCCGTCCTGCGCCGGGCCCTCGCCGTACCCGCCGGGCCCCAGGACCCGCCCGGCGAGGCGGAATGCGAGCTGGCCGCGGTACTGCTGCGGCTGTGGGCCGGCCAGCGGGACCCGGAACTGCTGGCGGAGGCCGAGCAGGCGGTGGCCGGGCTCGGCACCCCGCCCGCCCGGGCCCTCCTCGGCCGGGTGCTGCACGAACGGGCCCTCGCGGCCGAACCCGACGCGGAGCTGCTCGCCGCCGCCGAACGGGAGTTCGCGGCCGTCGCCGGCGTCCCCGACCTGGACCCGCGGCTGCGGCTGGACTGCGTGGTGCGCCGGGCCCGGACCCTGGTCCGCCTCGGCGAGCTCCGCGAGGACACGGGCCCGCTGCGCGAGGCCCGCTCCGCACTGGAGGCGGCGGCCGGCGGCCCGGCGGCCGACCCGGCGCTGCGGCCCGCCCCCGGCCGGGGGCGGCGGCGGTGTCTTATAAACAAAATACGCGGCCGCCGACACTGAGAGATTGTAT
>NZ_JBHYVA010000992.1:0-2166 GCF_042750055.1 Streptomyces sp. NPDC059456 | reverse complement strand
CGCCGACGGCGGGCGCCCCGCCCACGACCACGCCGGCGCCTCCCCCGCCCCGGCCCCGCCGGAGCTGCGCGCGCTGGCCTCGCGCCTGCTGGACGAGCTGGCCGGGCTCCCGTCCGCGGCGGCCGCGGACGAGCCGGGGGCCCTGGAGGCCATCAGGGCCGCCTGCCCCGACTGGCCGCCTCCACCGGCCACCCCGCCACCGGCGCCCCGGACCCCGCCCACCGCCCCTGCCCCGGCGCCGGGTTCCCGTGCCCCCGCCCCGGCCGGCCGCAGCGCACACCGCCTCCCGGCCGTGCCGTACGCCATCCCGCCGGCCGCCCCGGGCCCTGGCGGCAGCCCGGCCGCGCCGCACGGCCCCGCAGATCCGGCCCGCGCCGCGGACCACCCTCCGAAGGGGGCGGCGCCGGAGCCCGCCCCGGCCCGCGGAGAGCACCGCCCCGCGCACATCACGCAGCCCGCCCCGGCCCGCGCGGCGCGCCGCCCGCGGTACGCCGCCGAGCCGCGCGCAACGGAACGTCCGCCGCACGGCGCCGGTCCGCGGCCCACCGCCCCCGGCCTGGCGGAACACCGGTCGGGCGGTCCGGACGGGGCGGCGCCCGCGGGACGGGGTTCGGCGTTGCAGGAACGGCTGGAGGCCGCCTGGGTGGGGCGGGCCGTCGGGTGCCTGCTCGGCAAGCCCGTCGAGAAACTGCCCCTCGGCGGCATCCGCGCCCTCGCCCGCGCCGCCGGCAACTGGCCGCTGGACGACTGGTTCACCGCCCGCGGCGTCCCCCCGGAGGTCCTGGCCGCCCACCCGTGGAACCGCCGCTCCGCCGCCACCTCCCTCGCCGAGAACATCGACGGCATGCCCGAGGACGACGACCTCAACTACCCGCTCCTGAACCTGCTCCTGCTCCGGCGCCACGGCAAACGCTTCACCACCGCCGACGTCGCCCGGCTCTGGCTCGACGAGCTCCCCGCCGGCCGGACCTTCACCGCCGAGCGCATCGCCTACCGGAACCTGCTGCTCGGGCTGGAGCCCCCGGCCACCGCCACCCACCGCAACCCCTTCCGCGAGTGGATCGGCGCCCTGATCCGGGCCGACGTCCACGGCTGGACCAACCCCGGCGACCCGGCCGCCGCCGCGGCCCAGGCCCACCGGGACGCCTCCCTCACGCACACCGGCAACGGCCTCTACGCCGCCCTGTTCGCCGCCGCCGCGCTCGCCGAGGCCGCCGGCGGCCGGGCCGACGTCCACACCGCGCTCCGGGCCGGGCTGGCCGTCGTACCGCCGCGTTCGCGGCTCGCCGAGGCCGTCCGCCACGCCGTCGAGACGGCCGGCCGGTACGCCGACTTCGACCGCGTCGTGGACCACCTGCACGCCCGGTACGGGCACTACCACTGGGTCCACGCCGTTCCCAACACGGCCCTGGTCGCCGCCGCCCTCACCCACGCCGACGGGGACTTCACCCGCTCCGTCTGCCGTGCGGTGTCCGGCGGCTGGGACACCGACTCCAACGGGGCGACGGCCGGCTCCCTCGCCGCGCTCGTCGACCCGGCCGGGGTCCCGCACCGCTGGTCCGCCCCGCTCAAGAACCGTCTCGCCACCACCGTCCCCGGCTTCGACGGCATCGGCTTCGACACCCTCGCCCAGCTCACCGCACAGGAGGCAGCCCGCCCATGACGGCCATCGCCGTGCTCGGCAGTACCAACATGGACCTCGTCGCCTACGTCCCCAAGGCCCCCCGCCTCGGGGAGACCGTCACCGGCCGCGAGTTCCGCACCGTCCCCGGCGGCAAGGGCGCCAACCAGGCCGTCGCCGCCGCCCGCTGCGGCGGGGAGGTGGTGATGATCGGCGCGGTCGGCGCCGACGGGTTCGGCGTACGGCTGCGCGCCGCGCTCACCGCGGCCGGCGTCGAGACGGCGGCCCTGCGCACCGTCGAGGGCGCCAGCGGCACCGCGCACATCACCGTCGACGATGAGGGCGGCAACAGCATCATCGTCATCCCGGGCGCCAACGCCCGTGTCACCGGCCTGGAGGCGGGCGACGAGTCCCGTATCGGCGCCGCCGACGCGCTCCTCCTCCAGCTCGAACTCCCGCTGTCCGCCGTCCTGGCCGGCGCGCTCGCCGCCCGTGCCCACGGGGTGCGTACGGTGCTCACCCCGGCCCCCGCCCAGCCGCTGCCC
>NZ_JBHYVA010000991.1:0-2173 GCF_042750055.1 Streptomyces sp. NPDC059456 | reverse complement strand
GAGCGTACATCCACCCCCGGGCTGAAGACGCGCGCGCACCCCGGCCCGGGGGGGCGGGCCGGGCGGCCCGGCCTCCGGATCACCAGCCGCCCTCGCCCGGCACCAGCCGCCCCGCCTTGCGGTACTCCCGCCGGGCGCCCTCCAGGAGGTCGTCCGCCGTCACCTCGCCGCCGCGCCCGGCGGCGAGGTAGGCGGCGGTGACCACCGCGCTGCGGATGGAACCGCCGGCCAGCTCGAAGTCCCGGGCCAGCGGGGCCGCGTCGATGCCGTCGGCGGACGGAACGTGCGCCAGCCCGTGCCGCCACAGGGCCAGGCGCTGCCCGGCGTCCGGGAACGGGAAGTCGACCACGAGGTCCAGCCGCCGGGTGAACGCCTCGTCGATGTTCGCGCGCAGGTTGGTGGTCAGCAGCGCGATGCCGTCGAAGGACTCCAGCCGCTGGAGGAGATAGGAGCTCTCCATGTTGGCGTAGCGGTCGTGCGCCCCCTTGACCTCGGAGCGCTTGCCGAAGACGGCGTCGGCCTCGTCGAAGAGCAGGACCGCGTCCGTGCGGTCCGCCTCCGTGAAGATGCGTTCCAGGTTCTTCTCGGTCTCGCCGACGTACTTGTCCACGACCGACGACAGCTGGACCACGTACAGATCGAGCCCGAGGTCCGCCGCGACCACCTCCGCCGACAGCGTCTTGCCGGTGCCGGACTCCCCGGCGAACAGGCCGAGGACGCCCCGGCCGCGCCCGCCGCCGGCGCTGAGTCGCCAGTCGCCGAGCACACGGTCGCGGTGGCGGGCCCGCAGGGCCAGTTCGCGCAGCTGCACCAGGGGCCCTTCGGGCAGGACCAGGTCCTCCCAGTCCACCGCCGGCCGGATGCGGCGGGTATGGCTCTCCAGCCCCGACGCCGACTGGCGGCGTGCGGCGCGCCGCACATGGGCGGCGGTGACCGGACCGCCCGGACCGCCCTCGAAGGCGGCCAGCGCGCGTGCGGCCCGTGCCGCCCGCCGCACGCGGTCACCGCCCAGGCGGTACGGGGCCACGGTCGCGGCCAGGTCGAAGCCGTCGGCGTCCGCACCCAGCGCGGCCCGCCAGGCGGCCGTCCCCCCGTCCCGGCGGCCCGGCGCGTCCAGCACGAGGGGGTCCTCGGGGAACCAGTGCGGGTCGTACGGGCGGGGATCGGCCAGCAGCACCGTCACGTCCGGTGCCGCGGCGAGCGCCCGCACCAGCGGGCCGGGCTGCTCGGGCAGCTCCGGTACGACGACGGCCTTGCCGCCGAGGCGGGCCTCGCGCAGCAGCCCGGGGACCTGCTCCGCGGGTACGGCGCAGCACAGCCCGTCCAGGCCCGCGGCGCGCAGGGCGGCGGCGTACGCGGCCAGACCCTCGCCCTCGCGCTGTTCCCGCAGGTAGACGGTGGTGGGCCCGGACTCCAGGAGGGCGGCGAGCCGCACGGTGAACTGCTCGGCGGCCGCGTCGGACGGCAGTGGCGCGGGCAGCGGGCGCAGCAGGCCGAGGAGGGCGGCGTCCGGGGTGTCGTCGCCGAGGAGGTGCCCGATCAGCCGGTCGGGCACGCGCAGCGACCGTGTCAGGAAGGGGCGTTCGGGCTCGTCGACCTCCAGCAGGCCGAGGGCCGCGAGGGGGGCGGAGGCGTGCAGCCGGGCCCGGGCCGCGGCGGACTGCGCGGGCACCCCGCACAGGTCGAGGGCGAGGCCGACGGTGGCCCGGCGCCTGCTCACGTCGTCGTTGAGATAGCCGTAGAGCGGTTCGAAGGTCCGGTCGACGTCGGGAGCGAGGGCGGCGAGCAGGACCGCGACGTCGAGTGCGGTCAGCTCCGCCCGCCCGGCCAGCCGGGCCAGCCGGTCGCCGGGCGCGTGCTCCCCGTGGACGGCCCACCCGGCGGCGGCTGCGTCGGAGTCGGCGCCGGACGCGGTTCCGTCGTCCGGCACCGCCGTCCAGGTGCCCAGGAGATGGCGCACCGCTTCCTCGGACAGGTAGAGGCCGCGCAGCGGGTCGTCGGCCGTGGGATCGCCGGCGGCCCGCCGTTCGGCCAGCGCGGACACCCGCTCGCGCAGCCCGTCGAGACGGGCGAGGAGCGCGCGGGCGGGAGCGTCGACGTCGTCGTGCGGTGCCCCGGGGGGGGGCGCCCGCGCGGGGGGGGCCCTGTCGCGGTGAGGGGGGGGGACCCGGCG
>NZ_JBHYVA010000990.1:0-2173 GCF_042750055.1 Streptomyces sp. NPDC059456 | reverse complement strand
CGACACTCTTTGTTTGGGGGGGTGTTCGGTTTTGTGTAGATCACCGCCCGGGACCCGCTCTTATCAATACAGGTCACGCCCCACATCGCACACACCCCCCACGCGACCGGGCGGGGGGGCTTTTCTTCGTAGGGTCAGTTGTGGGGTTCCCAGGTCACCGAACGGTATCGGTGCGTGTGTATTGTTGGCCGTCAGAAGTCCCCAACGTCAATGAAAGACGAGGTCGCGCGGTGAAGAAGCTGCTCCTGGTCGCACTGGCCGCCATCGGCGGGCTCCTCGTGTACCGCCAGATCCAGGCGGACCGCGCCGAGCAGGACCTGTGGACGGAGGCAACTGACTCCGTGCCCTCTGGTTCCGGTGTGTGAGACCGAAAAGCTGATCTCATGAAGCCCCGGCTGCCGCTGCGGCCGGGGCTTTGTGCTGTTCTGTGACAAAAAGTTACGTTATGCAAAGATTTGGCTTGCGTTAGCAAAATCGGGGTGGCGTGATGGGGCGGGTGCGGACGACGGCACTGGCGGGGGCGGCGGCCCTGGGGCTGGCCCTGGGCCCGTCGGGAGCGGTGCAGGCCGCCACGGCGCCCCCGCAGCCCGCGCCGGGGTACCGCGGAGCCGAGGGCGCCCGCCGGATCGAGGGCAGGCCCACCAGCGCGGACGCCCCGCTCGTGGCCGTCGGCCAGGTCTACGCGGACACGATGGGCCCGGGCGAGCGCGTCTACCGGCTGAACCTCGACGACGCCTCCAGCGCGTACTTCTCCGCCGTCATCCAGCCCCCGCGCGGCGCGAAGGTCGGGTACTCCGACGGCCTCGAAGTCGAACTCATGACCCGGGAAGGCGCGCGCTGCCCCGAGAACCCCGGCCGGGCCCGCTTCGGCCCGGACCCGGTCCCGCTCGCCGCGGCCGCCGTCCGGCGGCTCGAAGAGGACGCCGACTGCCAGGGAGCAGGCGTCTACTTCGCGAAGGTCACCCGCACCGCCGCCAAGGACTCCGACCAGAGCGCGTGGCCGGTGGAGCTCCTGCTCCGGCGCGAACCCGCCCCCACCGCCGGCAGCGCCCCGACCACCGCGCCCGGTGTCCGGCCCTCCGCCTCGCCCACCCTGCCCGGCACCGAGCCCGTGGACCGGGCCGGCGGCACCGGGTTCAACGACGCCCGCGCCCTGGGCACCGGCGTCTGGCGGGACGACCTGCGCCCCGGGCAGACCCGCTTCTACCGCGTCCCGCTCGACTGGGGACAGCAGCTGGGACTGAGCGCGGAGCTCTCCGACGCCCGGATGACCAAGTCGTACGGCTCCGCCTCCAACGGGCTCACCGTCGCGCTGTACAGCCCGTACCGGAGCCCGGTCGAGGACAAGGACGTCGCGTACGGGGGCAAGCAGGCGGGCCTGACCCTGCCGAAGACCGCGCCGGTGGCGTACGAGAACCGCTTCGCGGACACCGAGGCGGTACGCGGGGTCCGGCTGGCCGGCTGGTACTACGTCGCCGTCACCCTGGGCGGCAAGGTGGCCGAGTTCACCGAGGACGCGACGCCGGTCCCGCTCACCCTGCGCATGCAGGTCACGGGCGGCCCGGCCAAGGCGCCCGCGTACGAGGAGAGCCTGACCGCCGCCGGGTTCGGGGTCGGGGCCGACGACAGGGCCGCCGCCCGGGACGGGCTCACCGCCCCCGAGGCGGCGGACGCCGCCGCGGGCCGCTCGGTGATGCGGGTCGTGGCGGGCGCGGGCTTCTCCGCCGGGACGGTGCTGCTGCTCGTACTCGGCGGGTGGCTGCTGCTGGCGCGCCGCGGGCGCACGGCGTAGGGCCGCCGGGAGCCGGCCGCGCGGGCGGGTCAGATCCGGGTCAGTGCCCAGACGCCCACCGCGAAGCAGAGCAGCGCGGCGGTGAGGATCCCGGCCGTGACCTTCGCCGGGGGCGGGGCGATCCGGCCGGTCCGCACGGGCCGGGCGGAGGCCGGTGCGACGGCGGCGGCGGTGGCGGTGCCCGCGCTCGTGCCGGGGGCGCCCGGGGCGCCGGGGTGCTCGGGCGGCCGGAGGTGGAAGCTCCCGGTCTCCGAGGGCCCGAACTCCCCGGCCGGGGGCGGCCCGAACCCCGCCGTGGCCGCCGGTGCCGCCTGCGCCGCCGCCCGTGCGGCGGCCGGGGGCGCGGCGGCCGGGGCGCCGGGCGCAGTGGTGGGCGTGACG
>NZ_JBHYVA010000989.1:0-2178 GCF_042750055.1 Streptomyces sp. NPDC059456 | reverse complement strand
TTGTTTAAACCCCCCCCCCCCGGCCCGCGCCCCCCGACCCCCCGCCCCCCCCCGCGCGCATCGCCCCCCCGCCGGCCCCCCGCCGGGGCGCCCCCACCGCCGTGCTTGCGGGTGTTCGTCAGGGCTTCCTGCACGATCCGGTACGCGGTGAGCTCGACGCCGCTGGGCAGCCGGCGGGGTGCGCCCTCGACCGCGAAGTCCACCGCGAGACCGGCCGCCCGCACCTGCTCGACCAGGACCTCGATCTGCTCGACGTCCGGCTGGGGCACGTAGTCCTCGGCCTCCTGCGGCTCGCCCGTGCGCAGGACGCCGAGCAGCCGGCGCATCTCGGCCAGGGCCTGGCGGCCGGTTCCGGAGATGGTCTGCAGGGCCTCCTTGGCCTGGTCGGGGGCCACGTCCATGACGTACGCGGCGCCGTCCGCCTGGACGACCATCACCGAGACGTTGTGCGCGACGACGTCGTGCAGCTCGCGGGCGATCCGGGCGCGCTCGGCGGCGACGGCCACCTGTGCCTGGGCCACGCGCTCCTTCTCCAGGCGCTGGTTCCGCTCGACGAGCTGGGCGTAGTAGGCCCGGCGGGTGCGCAGGGAATCGCCGAGCACCCAGGCGAGGGCGAACGGGACGATCGCGAACAGCACGAAGAAGAGGTTGTCGCGGAAGGTGCCCTTGTCCACCGTGAAGCGCAGGGCGTAGAGCGGGGAGGCGGTGAACCCGATGAACAGCGCGGTGCGGGACATCCGGCGGGAGACCTCGGCCGACGCCGCGACCGTGTACAGGATGATCAGCATCGCGAGGTCGGAGTTGACGGCCTCGGTGTGGGTGATCAGCTTGTAGACGCCGGTGCCGACGGCGAGCCAGAACATCGGCACCGTCCACCTGCGGCGCAGGGCCACGACGACGCCCATCGCGAGCACCGCGGGGACGGCGATCAGGCGCGCGGCGGTGCTGTTGAAACTGTCTTCGGCGACTTGCAGCAGCCCGAGTCCGACCAGGAGGACAGCCCAGAAGCTGTCGACGCCCGTCGGGTGTCTGCGGAGGAAGTCGTAGAGGCGCTGCACGTAACCCAGAGTAGGCAACGGGGATAGGTGCTGGAGTCAACCACAGGTGCGATCCGGGTGACGGAGGCGTACTCCCCAAGGTGGAGGGCGAGCTTAACCTTTCGGGGATGAGGACTCAGGGAGAAGTCGCGGACACGGTTCCGGTTCCGGTTCGGTGGCGGGCGGCGATGGAGGCCGCGCTGTACGGACCCGACGGGTTCTACGTGCGCCCGGGCGGGCCGGGGCCGGCCGGACACTTCCGCACCTCGGTGCACGCCTCGGCGCTGTACGCGGGGGCCGTGGCCCGGTTGCTGCGGTGGGTCGACGCGGAGCTCGGGCACCCGCGGGAGCTGGACCTGGTCGACGTCGGGGCCGGGCGCGCAGAGCTGCTGACCGGGGTGCTGGCCGCGCTCCCGGAGCGGGACGCGGCGCGGGTACGGCCGTACGCGGTGGAGCGGGCGGCGCGGCCGGACGGGCTCGATCCGCGGATCCGGTGGGTCGCCGAGCCGCCCGAGGGGACCACGGGGCTGCTGTTCGCCAACGAGTGGCTGGACAACGTGCCCCTGGAGATCGCGGAGGACGGCCGCTACGTGCTGGTCGCCCCGGACGGTACGGAGAGCCCCGGGCCGGCGGTGGACGGCCCGGACCGGGCGTGGCTGGAGCGGTGGTGGCCCGGGACCGGCCGCGCCGAGATCGGGCGGGCCCGGGACGAGGCGTGGGCCGTGGCGGTGCGCTCGGTGTCGAGGGGGCTGGCGGTGGCGGTGGACTACGCCCACACCCGGGACACCAGGCCCCCGTACGGCACCCTGACCGGGTTCCGGGGCGGCCGGGAGGTGGCGCCCGTCCCGGACGGGAGCTGCGACGTCACCGCCCACGTGGCGCTGGACGCGTGCGCGGGGCCGGGGGCGGTGCTGGTGTCGCAGCGGGAGGCGCTGGACCGGCTCGGTGTCGCGGGGACCCGCCCGCCGCTGGCCATGGCGTCATCGGACCCCGCGGCCTACGTACGGGCGCTGGCCTCGGCCGGCGAGGCGGCGGAACTCACCGCCCGCGGCGGCCTCGGCGACTTCGGCTGGCTGGTCCAGCCGGTCGGCGTGCGTTCCTGGCCGGCCTGACCGGTCCCGCTGCGGGGGCGGGCCCCCGC
>NZ_JBHYVA010000988.1:0-2181 GCF_042750055.1 Streptomyces sp. NPDC059456 | reverse complement strand
CCTCTCTCAGTGGGTCTGGGGGGCTGGGATTTGTTTATAAGACCCCGGCCCCGAACCGGCCGTGGGGCCGTCCGCCCGGCACGCCCGCCGTGCAGGGCGTGCCGGTGGCGCCGCTCCGTGCGGTCCCGGCCGGCATGCAGGCCCCGGCGGCGACCGGTACCCCCTCGGTACGTGCAGGGGCCCGGCCTGCCGGGTCCGTGCCGGCGGTGCCCGTGCACCCGGCGTCCGCGGTACCTCCGGTACAGCGCGCGCGGGCCGACCGCCCGGCGCGTACGGGAGCTCAAGCACCGCTGCCGGCGCGAGAGTTGACACCTGCCCCTGCCCCGGCACCTGCGGCGCACCGCGGTGTCCGGGTGCGGCCCCTGCCGCCGGCTCAGCCCGGGGTACGGCAGCCACTGACCAGGGCTCCGGCGGCACCCGTGGCCGCCCGCCGGGTCCTGCCCGCGACGCACCGGCCCGCTCCCGCGGCGCCGGCGGCCACGCCGACCGCACCGACCGCACCGACCGAGGCGCCCTCACCGACGGAGGCGCCCTCACCGGCCGACCCCGACCGGGACGGCCCCGGCACGCCCGCCTCCGCCACGCCGAACTCCGCATCCGCCGCCCCACAGCGGGCTGCGGTTCCCCCGGGCGACTCCGCCGCCCGGGGAGAGGGCGCTCCGAGCCGTCCTCCGGCCGCCAGGCGTACGGGACTCGGCGCACCGGTGCAGCGGGATGCGGTGCGCCGCTCCGAAGGCACCGCGCCGCCTGCCGGTGTGCCGGTCGCATCGGGCACACCGGCATCGGAACCGTCCGGAACGGGATCGCCCGCGACCAGCACGACCGGCCCCGCGCGTGCGGCAACAGCAGCTCCCGCACCGGCTCCGGTGACCGGCACGCCCGTCCGGCGAGCGGTACCCGCCGTGAACGCGCCGCGCGACGGGGCCAAGCCCCAGGGGACGGCCGCGCACCCGGCCCGACCGGAGTCACCCACGACCAACACGCCCCGCCCTCCGAAGCCCCCGGCAGCAGCCGCCCCCGCACCGGCGCCCGCGACCGGCACGCCCGTCCGGCAAGCGGTGCCCGCCGTGAACGCGCCGCGCACGAACGCGCCCGGCAGTACCCCGGGCCGTGGCGGAGCGAAGCCCGAGGGGACGGACGCGAAGCCGTCCCGGGCCGGCGCGCCCGCGACCGGCTCCTCCGGGAACGAGACACCCGTCCGGGGAGCGCTGCCCGCGCACGGCACGCCGAGCCGCGACGGAGCGGGGTCCGCGGAGACGGAGGCGAAGCCGTCGCGCACGGGGCCGCCCGCGACCGGCGCGTCCGGTCCCCCGCGGACGGTGACGGCAGCAGCGTCCGGGATCGGCACGCCCGTTCAGCGAGCGGTGTCCACGCCCGGAACGCCGCCGTCCGCTCCGGCCGACGGTCGTCGCTCCTCCGCCGTACCCGACGGCACGGCCGCGCCCGTCCGGAGCAGTGCTCCGGCGGCCGACCGGCCGACGGCGGCACCCGGCGAGGCTCCGAGGACGGGTGTCGCGGCGACCCCCCGACCGACTCCGCACACCACGCCCCGGTCCGACGCACCCGCGCCGGCGACCGTTCCCCCGTCCCCAGGCTCTTCCGCCCGGGCCTCCGCGGCGGCCGCGCCGCCGGTCGCCGGTCCCCGGGCCGGCCGTCCGGCCACGGCGACGCCCCCGGTGCAACGCTCGGCGACCCGGCCCGTGCCCGTCGCCCGCCGCGATTCCACCGCCGTGCCCCCGCCCCTCCCCGGCCTCACGGAATCTCCGCACCGACCGCACACCACCGGTTCCGAACCGCCCCGCCCGGCCGCACCCGTACGCCCATCGGCCCCCGGCCCCACGGCGTTCCCGCACCGACCGCACACCACCGGTTCCGAACCGCCCCGCCCCGCCGCACCCGCACACCCGTCAGCCCCCAGCCCTGCGGAGTCGCAGTACGGACCGCTCGCCACCGGATCCGGGCTGCCCCGTCCTTCCGCACCCGTACGCCCGTCGGCCCCCGGCTCGACGGAATCACGGCACCGACCGCACACCACCGGTTCCGAACCGCCCCGCCCCGCCGCACCCGTACACCCGTCGGCCCCTGGCCCCACGGCGTTCCCGCACGGACCGCACACCACCGGATCCGGACCGCCCCGCCCGGCCGCACCCGGGGGCCCCGCGGGGCCGGGGGCGCGGGCGG
>NZ_JBHYVA010000987.1:0-2192 GCF_042750055.1 Streptomyces sp. NPDC059456 | reverse complement strand
GCGGTGTCCCGCCCGTGGGGCGGTCTCCCCGCCCCGCCCTCCCGCCGTTGCCCGGGGCAGGCCCCGGACCCCGTGCCTCACGCGCCGGCGGCGCCGTTCCGCGAGGCACGGCCCGGTGCGGCGGTGGGCCCCGGGCCCCGCGTCTGCGACGCCGGATCAGTGGCGGGGCCGGGGGTCAGGCCCAGAGTTGGCCCTGGAGGGTTTCGATCGCCTCTTCCGTCGTCGCGGCCGTGTACACGCCCGTCGACAGGTACTTCCAGCCTCCGTCGGCCACCACGAACACGATGTCCGCCGCTTCGCCCGCGGCCACCGCCTTGCGGCCCACGCCGATCGCCGCGTGCAGGGCGGCGCCCGTGGAGACGCCCGCGAAGATGCCCTCCTGCTGGAGGAGTTCACGGGTGCGGGTCACCGCGTCGGCCGAGCCCACGGAGAAGCGGGTCGTCAGGACCGAGGCGTCGTACAGCTCCGGGACGAAGCCCTCGTCCAGGTTGCGCAGCCCGTAGACCAGGTCGTCGTAGCGCGGCTCGGCCGCGACGATCTTGATGCCGTCGACGTGCTCGCGCAGGTAGCGGCCGACGCCCATCAGGGTGCCCGTCGTGCCCAGCCCCGCCACGAAGTGGGTGATCGACGGGAGGTCCCGCAGGATCTCGGGGCCCGTCGTCGCGTAGTGGGCGCCCGCGTTGTCCGGGTTGCCGTACTGGTAGAGCATCACCCAGTCGGGGTGCTCCGCGGCCAGTTCCTTGGCCACCCGGACCGCGGTGTTCGATCCGCCGGCCGCCGGCGACGAGATGATCTCGGCTCCCCACATGGCCAGCAGGTCACGCCGCTCCTGGCTCGTGTTCTCCGGCATGACGCAGACGATCCGGTAGCCCTTGAGCTTGGCCGCCATCGCGAGCGAGATCCCGGTGTTTCCCGAGGTGGGCTCCAGGATCGTGCAGCCGGGGTACAGCCTGCCGTCCTTCTCGGCCTGCTCGACCATGTGGAGCGCGGGCCGGTCCTTGATGGACCCGGTCGGGTTCCGGTCCTCCAGCTTGGCCCAGATCCGGACGTCGTCCGAGGGCGACAGCCGGGGAAGCCGGACGAGCGGCGTGTTGCCGACCGCGGCCAGTGGGGAGTCGTAGCGCATCAGACGGAGCCGCCGGCGACCGCCGGGAGGATGGTGACGCTGTCGCCGTCCTTGAGGGCGGTGGAGATGCCGTCGAGGAAGCGGACGTCCTCGTCGTTGAGGTAGACGTTCACGAAGCGGCGCAGCTTGCCACCGTCGGCGCCCTCGACGATTCGCTCTCGAATGCCCTTGTGACGCGTCTCCAGGTCCTCGAACAGCTCGGACAGCGTGGTGCCCTCACCGCTGACGGCCTTCTCGCCGTCGGTGTAGGTGCGGAGGATGGTGGGGATGCGGACCTCGATGGCCATGGCAGGCTCCAGTGGTGAAGTAAGGCGGGAGGGGCGTAAGGGCGCGCGGCGCGATGGCCCCCGCGCGAGGGGCTGTGGTGCTCAGGCGGCAGGACAGATGCTGCTGGCGAGGCGGCACAGGTCGACGTGCAGCCGCGCCACGAGCAGCAGCCTGCCGGGCGTCTCGATGCTCACGTCGTGGGGAACCATGCGGTCATGTTAACGATTCCCGGTCCCCCGTTTGGAGTGTGATCCCGCATCGTGGACGCCTACCGACCACATCGTGGTCAGTAGGCCTCTACGACCTGCACTTCTTCCTCGGTGATGACGCCTTCGACGATCCGGTACGAGCGGAACTGGAACTCCCCGAGGCCGTCGGTGTCCGCCGTGGAGACCAGGACGTAGTGCGCGGCGGGCTCGTTGGCGTACGTGACGTCGGTGCGCGAGGGGTAGGCCTCGGTCGCGGTGTGCGAGTGGTAGACGATCACGGGTTCCTCGTCCCGGTCGTCGAGCTCGCGGTACAGCTTGAGCAGATCCTTCGAGTCGAACTCGTAGAACGTGGGCGAGCGGGCCGCGTTGAGCATCGGGATGAACCGCTCGGGGCGGTCGGTGCCGGCCGGTCCGGCCACGACGCCGCAGGCCTCGTCGGGGTGGTCCTTGCGGGCGTGCTCGACGATCCGGTCGTACAGCGCCTGGGTGAGGGTCAGCATGGTCGACAGGATAAGCAGACGTGAGCAGCCCCAAGACGCGGTGTGTAGTGGGGTGGCGCAAGCTGGTGAACCGGGCGGGGGGGGGCCGCC
>NZ_JBHYVA010000986.1:0-2193 GCF_042750055.1 Streptomyces sp. NPDC059456 | reverse complement strand
AACTCTATTTTGGGGGCGCGGGTTCTTTTTTTAATACCCCCGGGTTCTCCGGGGCCCCCCCCCCCCCGCGCCCCCGGGCGGCCCGCCGCGCGCGGGGGCCCCGTCCTACCGCTCGGAGCGCCCGGGCGGGCACCGTGTCGCACCCGGTGCCCGCCCCGGCGGCCCGCGTCAGGCCCGGAAGAGGGCGCGGACCGAGTCGTCGTAGGCGGCGCTGATCCGGAATGCCTTCTCCGCCAGGGCCAGGCGGCGGTCCAGGGGCACCGCCGAGGGGCTGCCCGCCCCGGTCTCCAGCAGGGCGAGGACCTCGTCGTAGTCGTCGGGGTCGCCGAGCGGGATGACGTGCTCGCAGTTCTTCGCGGCGCCGCGGAGCATCGCCGGGCCGCCGACGTCGATCTTCTCGCGGAAGGCGGCGAAGTCGATGCCCTGCTCCCGCTCGGGCAGCAGGTAGTAGTTGCAGGCGACGAGGTCGACGCGGGTGATGTCGTACGCGGCGATCTCCGCCAGGTCGGCGGGAGTGTCACGGGCGAGGATGCCGCCCATGACCGACAGGGTCAGGGTCTTGACCCGGCCGCCCAGCAGGGTCGGCGCGCCGGCCAGGTCGGCGATCCGGCCGACCGGGTGGCCGGCGTCCGCCAGCTGCTTCTGGGTCCCCTCGGTCGCCACGACGTCCCAGCCCAGCCGCAGCAGGCCGACCGCCAGGGTGTCGATGTTCCGCTTGTCGCTCACGGCGAGCACGGCAAGCACGTCAGTCCTCCTCGGTGATGGTGATCAGGGCGTCCCGGTGGGAGCCCACCGAGACGTGGCGGACGGGTACGCCGAGCAATTCCTGGATGCCCTCGACGTAGGCTCGGGCCGCCGCGGGGAGCTCCTCGTACCGGCGGATCCCGGAGATGTCCTCGTCCCAGCCGGCGAACGTCCGGTACACGGGCTTCATCCGGGCCAGTTCGGCCGGGCTGGTGGTGAACCCGGGCACCGCAGTGCCGTCCTGCTCGTAGGCGGTGCACACCTGGAGCTCGCCGATGCCGGTGAGCTGGTCCAGGTTGGTGATGGCGATCGCGTCGGCGCCCTGGACCCGGGCCCCGTAGCGGGTGGCCACCGCGTCGAAGGCGCCGAGCCGGCGCGGACGGTTGGTGGTGGAGCCGTACTCGCCCCACTGGCGGCGCAGCCGGTCGGCGCGCTCCTCGTCGAACTCCGTGACGAACGGGCCCGCGCCCACGCAGGAGGAGAACGCCTTGGTGACGCCGACCGTGTGGTCGACCGTGGCCCACGGCACGCCCATGCCGACGGGGGCGTGCCCGGCCAGGCAGTTGGACGAGGTGGTGAAGGGGTAGATGCCGAAGTACAGGTCCTTCAGGGCTCCGAGCTGGCCCTCGGCCAGGACGGCGGCGTTCTCGTCGAGGGCGCGGGAGAGCAGCGCGGTCACGTCCGCGACGTGCGGTTCCAGCCGGTCGCGGACGTCGGCCGCCCACCGCTCGACCTCGGCGAGGACCAGCGGGGCGCCTCCGTACAGCTTGGTGATCCGCTCGTTGGCCCAGTCGACGACGGAGGCCAGCCGGCCCGGCAGGCCCTCCTTGTCGTACAGCTCTCCCACCAGCAGCGTCTTCTTCATGACGCGGTCGCCGTAGGCGGGTGAGATGCCCTTGCGGGTGGAGCCGTAGCGGCCGTGGGAGAGGCGTTCCTCCTCCAGTCCGTCCAGGTCCCGGTGGAAGGGGAAGCAGACGGACGCCCGGTCGGAGACGAGCAGCCGTTCGGGGGCCACCCCCGGATGGCCGGCCAGGGCGTCGATCTCGCCGAGCAGGCCCTCGACGTCGACGGTCATGCCGGGGCCCAGGATGCTGATCACGTCGGGGCGCATGATGCTGCTGGGCAGGCTGTGCAGCTTGAACGTGCCCTGGTCGGTGTGGATGGTGTGGCCGGCGTTGCTGCCGCCGTGGTAGCGGACCACGTAGTCGGCATCCGCGGCGAGATTGTCGACCATCCTTCCTTTGCCCTCGTCACCCCAGTTGAGGCCGACAACTGCCATGAGCACGATGGAACTCCTCTGTTCTGTTCCGGCGGTTCTGTGAAACGGGCGTGCCGGGCCGCTCGCCGGGGTGTCCAGCGTCGCCACCGGCGGGCCGCCCGTCACCGATGCCTTCGGCCGGCCGCGCCCGCCAGCAGCCCGCCCGGCCGCGCGGCCGCGCGGCCCCCGGC
>NZ_JBHYVA010000985.1:0-2193 GCF_042750055.1 Streptomyces sp. NPDC059456 | reverse complement strand
GGGCGCGGGCAGGCGGCGGTTCCTCGCGATCGCGACGGGTGCCGCGGCCACCGCCGCCGGCCTCGGGGCCGTGGCGGGCTGCGCCGACGGGACGGCGGGCAACGGCGAACTCAAGGGCAAGGGCAAGGGGCCTGCCGCCGAGGGCCCGGCCGGGAAGGGCGGGCCGGCCGGGTTCGACGTCAAGGCCGAGAACGCCAAGCCCGGGAACGCCGACTGGCACGTGACGAAGGCCGGCCCGGCAAGGGCCATCGAGGGCTTCGCCGACAAGGTCAGCGTCCTGCCCGGCGAGTCCTTCGGCCTGCACGTGTCCACCACCGCGCCCCGGTTCACCGTCTCCGCGTACCGGATGGGCTGGTACGGCGGCGCCCGGGCCCGGCTGGTCTGGCGCTCCGAGGCACTGCCCGGCGTGCGCCAGCCCGAGCACACGGTGGATTCCGCGACCCGGACGGTCCGCACCCGGTGGCCCCGTACGACGACCGTCGACACCAAGGACTGGCCTGAGGGCTGTTACCTGCTGCGGCTCGACGCGCAGGGCGGCGAGGGGCAGCGGTTCGTCCCCGTCACGGTCCGGTCGGCGGCGGGGGCCGGCCGTACGGTCGTGGTGAACGCGGTGGCGACCTGGCAGGCGTACAACCGGTGGGGCGGCTACGGCAGCTACGACGGTCCCAGCGGCGGCTACGCCTCGCGCTCGCTGTCCGTCACCTTCGACCGGCCGTACGAGTACGACGACGGCGCGGGCCTGTTCCTGGTGTACGAGGCGCCGCTGCTGGCCCTCGCCGAGCGGCTCGGGATACCCCTCGCCTACGCGACGACCACCGACGTGGCACGCGAGAAGCGGCTGCTGGAAGGGGCCGCTGCCATCCTCTCCCTCGGCCACGACGAGTACTGGTCGCCCGAGCAGCGGGCCCACTTCACCGCCGCCCGGGACGCCGGGACCAACATCGCGGTCCTCGGAGCCAACTGCTGCTTCCGCCGCATCCGGCTGGAACCCTCGGACCTCGGGCCGGACCGTACGGTGGTCTGCTACAAGTCCTCCTACGACCAGGACCCCGGATTCAAGCGAGGCCACCCGGCCACCGTGGACTTCCGCTCGGCCCCCGGCGCCGACCCGGAGAGCTCGCTGCTCGGCGTGATCTACGACGGCTACCCGGTGGACGCCCCGTACGTCGTGACCAACCCGGGCCACTGGCTGTTCGAGGGGACCGGGGTGCGGGCGGGCGACCGGTTCGCGCACCTGGTGGGGGTGGAGTACGACAAGGTCAACACCGGGTTCCCGACACCCCGGCCGATCGAGATACTGGCCCACTCCCCGGTGGTGTGCGAGGGCCGGCCCAGCCACCAGGACACCGCGTACTACACGGTGCCGAGCGGCGCGGGCGTGTTCGCCACGGGGACCATGCGCTGGGTGGAGGCGCTGGACGCGACGGGCGACGGGCGCAGCGGGGCCAACCACGGCCTGGACGCGAAGGCGGGCGCCCTGACCACCAGGGTGACGGAGAACCTGCTGCGGGTGTTCGCGGCGGGCCCGGCGGGTCGCTCCCATCCCGCCCAGGACAACGTCAAGGCGGTGTACGGCGGTTCGTCCTGACCGGAATGCGGTGGACTCCGCCCGGAAGGGGTGTTTAGGATCGTGATCACGGCATCGCGTGTCGGTCACCGACCGGGTGAGGCATGGAGGTGCCCGTGATGTGCCTTGCGGAGGCATTCACTCATGTCAGTGCAGCTGAACCACACGATCATCCATTCCCGGAACAACCGGGAGGCCGCCGTGTTCCTGGCGGACATCCTCGGGCTTGAGGTCGGGACCGAATGGGGCCCGTTCGTCCCCGTCGACACCGCCAACGGCGTCACCCTGGACTTCGCGACCGCCCCGGCCGACTCCATCAGCCCCCAGCACTACGCGTTCCTCGTTTCCGAGGAGGAGTTCGACGCGGCGTTCGGGAAGATCCGGGCCGGCGGGGTCCCGTACTTCGCCGACCCGTACATGAAGCGGGCCGGCGAGATCAACCACAACGACGGCGGCCGGGGCGTCTACTTCCTGGACCCGTCGGGCCACGGGATGGAGATCATCACCCGTCCGTACGGCTACGAGGAACCCACGGCCGGATAGCGGGCGTCCGCCCGCCCTGGCGGACATGAACTCCGCGCCGGACGGCGGAACGGCGAACGGCGTCGGGCCCGCCCCCTCAACAG